>SHZO01000083.1 GCA_009692285.1 Gammaproteobacteria bacterium
GTGGGCACATCATTCAAACCCGTGCACAAGCCCACACCAAGCCGCCCCGGTACGCCATCTTGCATCACAAAACGCTCACAAGGCATAGCATCAAGTACCTCGTTTGCAAACACTACGCCTTGAAAAGCAGCGGGCAAAGCATTTAGCCAGCGTGCCGGTGGTAATCGAACTAAATTTTCCTGCCGCTGCCGCAAATCTGAACTAATCTCGAGTAAATAATATTCCTCTAAAGGAGTAGCAAGACGTGCCATTTCAGCCAGTGCCTCAGCGGCAAACGCACCAGTACCAGGACCAAACTCCAACACCGAGCCGCCACCTAACTGACGCAGAGCTGAATCAATTTGACCCGCACAAATACGCGCAAATAATGGTGATATTTCCGAAGCAGTAACAAAGTCACCTTGCGCGCCAAACTTAACGGCACCGGCGCTGTAATAGCCTAAACCAGGCGAATACAACAGTTGGCTCATGTACTCGCTAAAGGGGATCCACCCCCCCGCGGATTTAATCTGGGCTGCGATCCGTCTTTGCAAACGATCAGAGTGTGCTGCTGCATCTGCAGAAGGCTTGGGCAAATCGAGCATTGAGACTGAGCCAGACCGCGTCATACTCTAGGCCTATGAATAACTCTCAAATAACTCAAATTGGACCACTCACTGGCATGGTGGCTTTGGTGACGGGCGGAGCGCGCCGCGTGGGTGCTGAAATTTTGCGCACCCTGCACTACGCCGGGGCGCAGGTTGTGATCCATCACCATCGGTCTGGTACTGCAGCACTGGCATTGCAAAATGAACTGAATTCTGTTCGCAGTGATAGCGCTACGAGCATTGCTGCTGACTTGTTGCAAACCCCCGCTCTGCCAAATCTTATTGGCTATGTAAAAGAAGTTTTTGGTCGCCTGGATATCCTCGTTAATAATGCATCGACCTTCTCCCCCACTCCCATGGATGATATTACAGAGGCGCATTGGGATGATTTGATGGGTTCTAACTTGAAAGCCCCGCTGTTTTTGGCGCAAGCAGCTGCGCCGATGCTGCGTGAGAGCCAAGGTTTGATACTCAATATTGTAGATATCCATGGGTTGAGGCCGCTACGACACTACCCCGTATATAGCACTGCCAAAGCAGGGCTGATTATGTTGACTCGATCTCTGGCCCGGGAACTCGCGCCACAGATACGTGTAAATGCTATCGCCCCGGGACCAGTGATGTGGCCGGAGAATGGCGTCGCTGATACTGCATTGCAAAATAAAATTATAGAACAGACTCTTCTTAAGCGCAGTGGCTCGGCGATGGATATCGCACGCAGCGCATTGTTTTTTGCGGCTGATGCGCCGTTTATCACTGGTCAAATTTTGCCTGTCGATGGAGGTCGTAGCGCGAATTGGTGATGCCCTAAAAAAACGACACTTCTTGTAGTGGATGTGCGGCGCGATCAAAGCGCTGCCAAAGATCTTGCATACTCAAATGCAACACGGGGTGCTGTAGATCTGGGGCAAGTGCCGCCATAGGCCCCAACATATAGGAGTGGCGCAGCAGATCTGGCCGCGGTAACACTAAGCCCGCTTCATCGCAAATTAAATTGCCATACAATAAAATATCTAAGTCCATACTTCGTGGCTCCCACTTAGGCGCTTGCCGCTCGCGCCCACAGAGGCGCTCTATTCTTTGTAAATGCTCAATTACCGCATGCACACTTAGTTTGGTTGAAAATTTAAGCACGAAATTAATGAAGTCCTCCCCCACAAAACCGACAGCAGCATTCCTATATGCGGGGGAGAAATGCACCCCATTAAATGCAGCCTGTAGTTCCCTAACAGCACGCTGCAGATTTGCTTCTGGCTGCAGATTACTGCCAGCAGCCACAAACACAAGTTTTTTAAGATCATGAATCAAGCGCTGCGATGCCGCTCTATAGACACGCCAACATCACGAGAGCCGCGGATGGCACCAGGCTTATTTATTGATATACGTATCCATGAAATCTTAAATTCTTCCAAGATAAGTAACGCCATACGATGAGCCATAGTTTCAACTAATTTAAATTCAGAATTTTCAACAAAATTAATGGCGCGTTTTGCAACCTCCTTATAGTCAAGTGTATCGACTACATCATCTGATTTTGCAGCGCGCGCGCAATCTACAGGCATCTCAATATCAATACGTACTTTTTGACGAATTCGACGTTCCCAATCGATGAAGCCAATAATGCACTCGACATCTAATCCACGTAAAAAAATAATATCTGACTTAGCTGCGATGCTCATTTAAAAATATTCCTGAATTTAATCTAATTTATTTTCCACAGGTGCGCCCACAAACCGCAACGAAGCAAGAGGCCACTGCGCACGCGCAGAAATTTCTAGACCATCATGCTCACCTGCCTGTAAGCGAGCGAGCCCAGCCACAGCAATCATGGCAGCGTTATCTGTACAGAACTCAAATCGAGGATAGTACACGCGCGCACCTCTCGCCTGCACGGCTGCATCTAGCCGCTCACGCAAACGAAAGTTTGCCCCTACTCCACCAGCTACCACCAATGTACTCAACGAAGTTTGCTCTAAAGCGCGTAGTGCTTTAAAAGTTAACGTGTCCACAATGGCCTCTTGCAGTGCATACGCAATATCAGCGCGCGCTGCAAAGCTAGGCAAGTCACGTACTGCATGCGATACAGCGGTTTTCAATCCTGAAAAACTAAATTCTAATCCAGGGCGATCGAGCATCGGGCGTGGGAACGTGTACACCCCTGCGCGCCCCTCTAATGCGAGCTCGGCAAGGTGCTGGCCACCGGGATACGGCAGCCCTAATAATTTAGCGCTTTTATCAAAGGCTTCACCAGCAGCGTCATCACGCGTTTCTCCTAATAACTGATACTGCCCAACCCCACGCGCCTCAATCAACATGGTATGGCCACCCGAAACCAATAGGGCTACATGTGGGAAAGTCGGCGGGTCGGATTCAAGTAATGGCGCCAACAGGTGGCCCTCAAGATGATGAACTCCAAGCGCTGGAATCTGCCAAGCATAGGCAAGGGAACGAGCTAAAGCAGCCCCTGTCAGCAAAGCCCCAATCAGACCCGGCCCTGCGGTATAGGCTACCCCGCCGAGATCTGCTGGTGTACTTCCGGAACGCTCTAAAACGCCTTTTATAAGAGGTAAAAGGCGCTGGATATGATCGCGCGATGCAATCTCAGGCACCACTCCTCCATAGGCTTGATGTAGGTCTATTTGGGAGAACAAATCATGAGCTAATAGGCCTTGCTTTGAGTCAAGCACGGCGGCAGCCGATTCGTCACAAGATGATTCAATCGCAAGAATGCGCATAGTTATTTTGCGTTTTATCCTAGGTAACATTAGAATCCCCCCCCTGCTTCTGCAGGCCAACAGTGGAATTCCTTATAAATTCAAGGGTTTGAGGTTTTAGATGCCGAGCGTTCGTGTTAGAGAAAATGAGTATTTTGACGCTGCCCTGCGCCGCTTTAAGCGTGCCTGTGAAAAAGCTGGGGTCCTTACAGAGCTGCGTTCACGTGAATTCTACGAGAAACCAACCCAAGAGCGTAAGCGCAAAAGAGCTGCTGCGGTTAAGCGGTGCGTCAAACGCACCTCACCGCGCAGTGCCGTACGCGCGCGCTGAAGTCGGAATATAGAGATATCATGATGTCGCTTAAAGAGCGCATCACTCAAGAAATGAAAGATGCGATGCGTGCAGGTGAAAAACTGCGGCTAAGTTCCATCCGCATGCTTTTAGCTGCTATTAAACAACGCGAAGTCGATGAGCGAATCAGCTTGGATGACTCACACGTTCTAGCCATCGTTGAAAAAATGATCAAGCAGCGCCGCGAAGCAATCACCCAATTTGAAGCTGGCGCACGTACCGATCTATCTGAGAAAGAAGCCGCTGAAATTATTTTACTACAAGCTTATTTACCAAAACAACTAACTGCCGCCGAAATTGACGCTATCGTAGCGAATGCTATTACTGAAACCGGCGCGGCCACCGTCAAGGACATGGGTAAAGTCATGGCCTTAGTTAAAACCCATGCTGCGGGTCGTGCGGATATGGGCATAGTTAGCGCGCTCATCAAAGACAAGCTTCACAACCCCACTGGCGGCTGAAAGCCGTATCCTTGTCGCCCATGAGCGGGCGTATCCCACAACACTTCATTGACGACTTAGTCGCACGAACAGATATCGTCGAACTCATAGGCGCGCGCGTGCCATTGAAGAAGTCTGGTCGAGAATTCAAAGCTTGTTGCCCATTCCACGAAGAGAAATCACCTTCGTTTTGGGTTAGCCCTGACAAGCAGTTTTATCATTGCTTTGGCTGTGGAGCGCATGGTACTTCACTTGGGTTTTTGATGAACTACGATCGCTTAAGCTTCCCCGAGGCAGTCGAAGAACTCGCCTCGCGAGCTGGCATTGAAGTCCCGCATGAAGCTCGATTAGATGACGGACGAAATCGTGATGACTCAGATTTAGCAGCCGTAATGGGTGATGTGGCTGCGCACTTCCATGAGTTACTAAGTACCAATACACGTGCACAGCAATACCTTGTGCATCGCGGTTTAACTCCCGAAACAATAGAGCGTTTTAAAATTGGTTTCGCTCTGAATGCGTGGAGTGATGTGCTGCATCATTTTGGTAATTCGCCAACAGCGCGTGATGCCTTAGCAGCCTGCGGTTTAATTATTGAACGCGAAGGCGGGCAAATGCGTGCGGGTGAAAAACATTACGACCGATTTAGAGATCGTATCATGTTTCCCATCAGAGATGCCCGCGGCAGAGTTATTGCTTTTGGTGGCCGCATACTTGATCAAGGCGAACCCAAATATCTTAACTCGCCTGAAACATCATTGTTTCATAAGGGGCGCGAACTTTACGGGCTTTATGAGGTTCGGCAATCACGTACTCCTCTAAAACGCTTAATCATTGTTGAAGGATATATGGATGTTGTGCGACTGCACCAAGCGGGGATCTCTTATGCCGTCGCTACTCTAGGCACAGCCACCACACCTGAGCATCTCAAACGTGCGTTTCGGTTAGTAAGCGAAGTAATCTTTGCATTCGATGGCGACCATGCCGGGCGTGGAGCTGCTTGGCGTGCCCTAAATAATTCGCTGCCAGAGATTCGTGAAGGGCGGCAATTACGTTTTTTATTTTTACCTGATGGGCAAGATCCAGATTCTTTAGTAGGGCAAGAAGGTCGCGAAGCTTTTGAAGCACGTTTAGAAAAATCACTGCCTCTCTCTGAATATTTGGTCCAAGAACTCAGTTCACAAGTAGACCTGACGCACGCTGATGGGCGTGCGCGCTTTGCTGAAACAGCGCGTCCATTTGTAAGTAAAGTGCCCGAAGGCGTATACCGCGAATTATTAGTCGAACGACTGGCTGAAGCCATACGATTACCTGCCACACGCTTACGACAACTTTGGTCTGGCGAAAACACCCAATCCACACAGTTACGACCACAGACCGCTCTCACCACACGTGCTAGCCGAAGAGAAGGCTCAGGCGGACGGGCCGCACAAAGTGCGGGTCGCGGCAGCATCATGCGCCAAGCCGTACTCTCAGTGGTGCATCACCCAAAAATTGCAATGTCATTAGACGCAAAGCACTTGGAAATGCTAACTACTTTAGATGAGCCAGGCGCGGAGATATTGCGTGAATTAATAGCAGATCTCCGACACAAACCTTGCAGTAGCACTGGACAATTACTGGAGCGGTGGCGCGAACGCCCCGAGGCAGAACGACTCGGAAGGCTGGCATCCAGTGAAGCACTTATACCCAATGACGCAGCCGCTCTGCGGGAACTGCAAACAGCATTAGAACGAATGCGGGATGAAGGGCAACGTCGACTCTTTGATATGCTGTTAGAGCGGGAACGGGCGGTTGGGCTCTCCGCAGAAGAGCGCGTTGAACTACAGCGACTTATGGCAAATCGAGTCAGCTAAAGCACGCTTAATCTGGCGCAAAACAGTGGGAATTGATATAATTGTTGGTTCTATTCTCATCCCCTTAAAAAGCCCCCTCACATGACGAAAAAAACAAAAGTCCCGGTCGTTAAAAAATTAACGCGGTCGGCGGCAAAACCTGCGGCAAAGGGAGGGCCTAAATCTCTAATTAAAAAGCCCGAGATTACGGTAACAGCCAAGAAAATCATTACCAAGCAGATTGCTAAAAATCCCTACGTCAAGGCCATTAGGGATGTAAGGAAAGTGGCTAGACCAACCAAACCGGCTGCTGCTGCCAAACCGGCTGCTGTCGCCAAACCGGCTGCTGTCGCCAAACCGGCTGCTGTCGCCAAACCGGCTGCTGTCGCCAAACCGACCAAGTCATCTAAAGTGATGCCTAATGATGGCAATAAGGTCATCCAAATCAT
>SHZO01000084.1 GCA_009692285.1 Gammaproteobacteria bacterium
TAAAACTGGCGAAAATGTGGCAGATCTACTAGAAGATATCGTACTGCGTATTCCGCCGCCTAAGGGTGATCCTAATGGCCCGGTACAAGCGCTAATAATTGATTCTTGGTTTGATAATTATGTAGGCGTAGTTTCTTTGGTGCGCGTTATGAATGGTACTTTGCGTGTTGGGGAGAAAATTCGTGTTATGTCTACAGGCAGGCCTTGGCAGATTGATAAACTTGGTCGATTCATGCCTAAGTCTTTGGCGAGTAAAGAGCTCAGTGCGGGTGAGGTAGGTTTTGTTATTGCAGGTATAAAAGATATTGATGGTGCTCCGGTGGGTGATACTATTACGCTGGATGCTCGGCCTTGTGCTGTGCCTTTAGCAGGTTTTAAACAAGTACAGCCTCGGGTATTTGCTGGATTGTTTCCAGTTAATGCAGATGACTATGAGTCTTTTCGCGATGCATTATCAAAGTTACGTTTAAATGATTCTGCGTTGCATTATGAGCCAGAGGTTTCTGGCGCATTAGGTTTTGGATTTCGCTGCGGATTCTTGGGTCTGTTGCACATGGATATTGTGCAAGAAAGATTAGAACGGGAATACAACTTAGCGCTTATTACTAGCGCACCAACCGTTATTTATGAAGTTGGTCTGACTGATGGCACCTCCGCGTTTGTAGATAACCCGTCCAAATTACCATCGGCTAATAAGCTTGCTGAAATACGCGAGCCAATTATTACCGCTAATATTTTGGTTCCACCTGAATATGTAGGTGCAGTTCTTCAGTTGTGTACTGAGAAGCGTGGTTCACAAAAGAAAATGCAGTATTTAGCGAATCAAGTTTCATTGCAATATCAGCTTCCCTTGGCTGAAATAGTACTAGATTTCTTCGATCGACTAAAGTCTTCAAGCAGAGGTTATGCCTCCTTTGACTACGAATTTAGTCATTTTCAGGTTGCGCCTCTCTCTAAGCTTGATATTCTAATTAATGGCGAAAAAATTGATGCGTTATCTATTATTGTTCATCGAGATGGTGCTTATCAGCGAGGCCGAGATCTAGTAGATAAAATGCATGAGTTAATTCCACGGCAAATGTTCGAAGTTGCAGTGCAGGCAGCAATTGGTACGCACGTTATTGCTCGTGCTACGGTTAAGGCGCTACGTAAAAATGTGTTAGCCAAATGCTACGGTGGTGATTTAAGTCGCAAGCGAAAACTACTTGAGAAGCAAAAAGAAGGTAAGAAACGTATGAAGCAAGTAGGGAGTGTCGAAATTCCTCAAGAGGCATTTTTAGCTGTTCTGCAGATTGGAAGAAAATAAGATGATTGATCTTATTGTTGAGCAGTTGTCTTGGTTAGCCTTGCCTGTCTTGCTCATTTGCGTAATTGATGACTGGTTTTTACGGACCGGTCGTGAATTGCGTGTTGCAGAAGGCGCTAGAATTCACGATCCAGTAATAATGAAGTTTCTTTATGGCGTCCTACCGATTTTGGTTCTGGCCAGTTTATATCGCTTATTAAGCGCTCAACGCGCTGACTTGAGTTTTGTGTTGGTACTAATTACTGCTATTTCGGGTGTGGTTTGGGCTTTAGAGCATTTTGTTTTCCGCCACATCCGCACCGGCGCGGCATTGGCTGCTGGACGTGATCCGGAAAAGCTCCAATTACCTAATACCGTAGATTATGCTCGTAGTTTCTTTCCGATTATGGCGGTCCTTCTAGTTGTACGCTCTTTTATTTTTGAACCATATAGGATTCCTTCTGACTCTATGATGCCGACCCTGCTTGATGGTGATTTCATTGTTGTTAATAAGTTCGCTTATGGTTTACGTTGGCCTGTTATGCATCAAAAATTCTTGAGTGTTGGGCTCCCTATGCGCGGCGATGTTGTAGTTTTTCGTTGGCCGCCTGATACAGGAATAAATTACGTTAAACGGGTCGTGGGCTTGCCCGGTGATTTAGTAGAGATTCGTTCAGATCAAATATTTATAAATGGTCGCTCTATATCCTTTAAATTCTTAGGACGTTATCAAGATGGTTGTTATTTAAATATGCGTTTAGCTGAAGAAAATATGGAAGGTCGGCCTCATAAAGTATTGCATTGTCTTAGCGGTGATTCCTTAGCAATTCCACTATTACCTTCTTGTGATAGGGATATTTCGCAAAGCTATTTATGCAACGAAGCTACTGAAAACCGTGTGGATGATTCGGGTGATGCAACGATGCAAGTGCCATTGGGTCAGTATTTAATGGTGGGTGATAACCGTGACAATAGCTCTGATGGTCGCTATTGGGGTTTTGTCGATGAATCGTTGTTGGTTGGCAAGGCGAATCTTATTTGGTTTAACTGGGATCTGCAGCGCAGTGGTGGACCCAATTGGTCGCGTATTGGCACTCAAATAAAATGATCTGTCATGCGTTCTGACTGGCCAAAGCATTGGGTGACTACTTCGCTAGGCTATGAGGCGCGTGATATAAAATTATTTGAGAGAGCACTTACTCATCGCAGTTCTTCCAGTCGTAATAATGAACGCTTAGAGTTTTTAGGCGATGCTGTCATCAATATGCTGGTAGCTGAAATTTTGTTTCAGCATTTCCCAAAAGCGAATGAAGGTGATTTGAGTCGCATGAGGGCAAGTTTAGTTAGTGCTGAGCCATTGGCTCATATTGCTGCGAAATTAAATTTAGGAGATGAGTTGAAACTGGGCAGTGGTGAGCTAAAATCCGGTGGTTTCCGGCGAGAGTCCACTCTCTCGGATGCCTTTGAAGCTGTCATCGGTGCGGTTTATCTCGATGCGGGTATTGATCCGGCACGGCTTATTTTGCAGCAGTTGTTTGCGGTGAAAATTGCTGCACTGCCAGATACTGACCAACTTAAAGATCCAAAAACACGCTTGCAGGAATTATTACAATCGCGAAGTTTGCCATTACCGACCTATATTATGGAGCGTGTTACTGGGGAGCCACATGCGCAGCATTTTACTGTTAAGTGTGACGCGGCAGACATAGATGTCTGCACTTTCGGTGAGGGCGTCAGCAGGCGTCGTGCAGAGCAGGATGCGGCTCAAAAACTTCTCGAAATTATCGAGCTCAGAGGTAAGCATGTCTGGGTCTGATTTTCGTGCTGGTTTTGCAGCATTGGTAGGGCGGCCTAACGTGGGCAAATCTACATTGCTCAACACTCTAGTGGGTGAAAAAGTCTCCATCGTAACGCCGCGTCCTCAGACTACGCGGCATCGTATTTTGGGGTTGGTAAATTTACCGCAAGTACAGATCGCCTTTGTAGATACCCCAGGGTTACACGAGGGTGGACAACGCGCTTTAAATAAAGCGATGAATCGTACTGCTGCGGCAGCATTACTGGATGCTGATCTAGTTGTTTTTGTGGTGGAAGCGTTGCGTTGGTACGCAGAAGATGAGGCGGTGCTGCAACGTATAATTAAGAGTGAACGCGGTGCCATTGTAGTTGTTAGCAAAGTTGATTTAGCAAAGCCGCGTGATTTACTTCTGCCGTTTATTCGGGAGCTTTCCGATCGCTATGGTTTTAAAGCTATAGTTCCTGTCTCTGCAATGCATGATGGCAATCTCTCTGGGCTGACTACTGCAATAGCTGGGCAGTTACCTCTCTCTCCGCCGTTATTTAATGTTACAGACCGCACAGATCGCGATCTAAGATTTAGAATTGCAGAGATTATCCGAGAAAAATTAACTTTAGAGCTCAACCAAGAAGTGCCTTATGGTGTTGCGGTGGAGTTGGAAACTATGGGTGAAGAAGAAGGTCAGCAGGTCATTGGTGCGGTGATTTGGGTAGATCGTGATGGTCAAAAACCAATTGTAATTGGCGCGAGTGGTTCCCGCTTAAAACGTGTTGGCACCTCTGCACGGCGTGAGATTGTAGCACTCTTAGGCAAGCGAGTACATTTAGATCTTTGGGTCAAGGTTCGTGAGAACTGGGCAGATAATGTACAAGCTCTGCGCTCTCTTGGGCTAGAGTGATGGCGCGGAACAGTCGACGCATTCATTTAGCGGCTGTTTATGTGTTGCATCACCGACCGTGGCGTGACACTTCCCGTATGCTCGATGTCTTCTCCCGCGAGTATGGTCGGTTGACTTTATTTGCGCGTGGTGTCCGTGGCTCTAAATCGCAGTCAGCTTCGCTTTTGCAACCTTTCCAGCCTTTAGTGGTTTCTTGGATCGGCGGTGGCGATACGGCACAGCTCACGCAGGTCGAAGCGGCTCCTGGGTTGAGCGGATGCACTGTGCCATTACCTCCAGCAGCTTTGCTTTCGGCGTGGTACCTAAATGAATTATTACTCAAGCTTACCGAACGGGGTGATCCGCAGTCGGCCGTATTTGATTTGTATCATTTGACACTAGATCAGCTTCGTTGTGGGGCGGTTATTGCGCCAGTGTTACGCGCCTTTGAGCGACATTTGTTAGAACTGCTTGGCTATGCCGTGCAATTTAGTCAAGAAGCTCGCCATGGTGAGCCCCTTAAGGTAGAAGCACATTATCATTATCACCCTAATTTAGGATTTGTTGAAATATCAGGAACGCAGCCTACAGAAGGGTTTTCGGGAAGATCTTTGTTGGCGATTGCTGCAGATAATTTAATTACTCCGGAAGCGCTAGAAGATGCAAGGAAAATAATGCGAATCGCTATAGATCATGCTTTGGAAGGCCGCGAATTGCGCACTCGAGTAGTAGCTCGCGCCATAACCCGCGCAGCAAGCACTCGCGCGGCTTCATGAGTATTCCTATGCGGCTCGAGTTAGGGGTAAACATTGATCACGTAGCTACTTTGCGCCAAGCACGTGGTGTGACATACCCCGATCCTGTGGAGGCTGCTCTACTCGCTGAGCAAGCTGGTGCGGATAATATTACTTTGCATTTGCGTGAGGATCGGCGCCATATTCAAGATGCCGACGTATTTACATTGCGTAATTTGCTCAAAACTCGCATGAACCTTGAGATGGCAGATACCGATCAAATGCTGGCTATTGCCTTGCAGGTAAAGCCTGCTGATTGTTGTTTAGTCCCTGAGCGCAGGATTGAGTTGACGACTGAGGGTGGTTTAGATGTGTGCGCTAATTTAAACCGTTTAAGTGTCAGCTGTTCAAGTTTGCGTGCAGCAGGTATTCGCGTGGCTTTATTCATTGATCCTGATCCGGCACAAATACAAGCTAGTGCGCGCGCTGGCGCACAGGTTATCGAGTTGCATACCGGCACGTATTGCGAAGCTGAAGGCATAAATGCTGCGCAAGAACTTAAACGTTTAAAAGAAAGTGCTGAATTAGCGATTAAGCTTGGCATGCAGGCGCATGCTGGCCACGGCTTGCACTATGAAAATGTGCAATTGGTGGCTGCACTGCGGGATATTAATGAATTAAATATTGGACATGCCATTGTAGGGCGTGCTGTTTTTGTAGGCCTCTCAGTAGCAATATCAGATATGAAGAAAATAATGTTGGCGTCACGCCAATGAATTTTTTAGTATTTGATATTGAAACCGTTCCAGATGTTGAGCTGGGCCGAAAGATTTTTAATCTAGAGGGGTTGAGTAATTCTCAGGTTGCTAAAGCTATGTTCGCGCAGGCGCGACAAGAAAGCAGCAATGGGAGTAATTTTTTGCCGCATGAGCAACATCGAATTATTGCGATATCTTGTGTATTACGATCGCGCGATACTATTAAAGTTTGGAGTCTGGGCGAATTAGATTCAACTGAAGGTGAACTTATAGCGAGTTTTTTTGAGGGTATCGAGCGTTATACCCCTGATCTAGTCTCTTGGAATGGCGGCAGTTTTGATCTGCCAGTTTTGCATTATAGAGCTCTGCGCCATAGTGTGGTGGCAAGGCGCTACTGGGAGAGTGGTCAAGATGACGCTTCATTTAAATGGAATAATTATCTTAGTCGATACCATTCACGGCATTTAGATTTAATGGATGTAATTTCTGGTTATCAGCCACGGGCAAAGGCTAGCCTATCTAATATGGCTTCTTTGTTAGGTCTCCCTGGAAAAATGGGATTTGACGGTCATAATGTGTGGCCTACTTATGAGGCGGGTAATTTATCTGCAATTCGGGCGTACTGTGAAACAGATGCCCTTAATACTTGGTTGGTGTATTTACACTTCCAGCATATGCGTGGTTACTTAGATGCAGCTGAGTTTGCATTGGAGCAGCAACGCGTGCGCGATGTATTGGGTGCTTCTGATCGAAGGCACATGATAGAGTTCTTGGCTGCTTGGCCTCGTAGCGTTCCATGAGATGTACATTATGAGTCGGCGTGGGTCAATGTAGTCAGTGCCAG
>SHZO01000085.1 GCA_009692285.1 Gammaproteobacteria bacterium
GTTTTGTGCTGCATGATGGCCCTCCCTATGCTAATGGCGCTATTCAAATCGGACATGCGGTAAATAAGATTCTTAAAGATATTATTGTTAAAGCCCGTTCTTTGGACGGGTTTGATGCGCCTTATATTCCAGGTTGGGATTGTCATGGTTTGCCCATTGAGCTTGCGATTGAGAAAAAGTATGGTCGTCCAGGTCATAAGCTTGATGTGAAATCTTTTCGTGCAGAGTGTCGTAAGTTTGCTGCAGAACAAGTTACTCAGCAGCGTGAGGATTTTAAAAGAATTGGGATATTAGGTGACTGGGAAAATTCTTATCAAACAATGGAACCAGCATATGAGGCACAGCAATTACGCGCCTTTGGTCGTATTGTTCAGAATGGACACCTTTATAAGGGCGCCAAGCCTGTACATTGGTGCTTGAATTGCCGCTCTGCATTAGCTGAAGCCGAAGTTGAATATGAAGATAAATTTTCTCCAGCAGTTGATGTGGCCTTTTCTGTAATTGAAGTCGCAGATTTTGCTCGGCGTGTGGGCGTGTCAGAGGCTGCTGCAGTTTCTTTGGTTATTTGGACTACGACACCTTGGACGCTACCTGCCAATGAGGCTGTCGCATTGGGTGCTAATTTTGATTACCTGTGGGTATTAATTCCTGCGAAAGATAATCTGCCTGCTAGATCATTGGTATTTGCTGCGGATTTGCTCAATCAGTGCGCAGCGCGGTATGGGTTGGATGCCTCTACTTTTCAAGTACTCGCGCGTTTTCGAGGTGATGCGCTCGAAGGCGTTGTTTTGCAACATCCATTCTTAGAGCGAGAAGTGCCAGTTATTTTGGGTGAACATGTCACTTTAGAGTCTGGTACTGGCGCTGTGCATACTGCGCCAGCTCATGGTCAAGAAGACTTTGCCGTAGGCATGCGATACGGTTTGCCGGTACGTAACCCTGTGGATGGCGATGGCTGTTTTATTGTGGGAACACAGTTTGTAGAAGGATTAAAAATTGATGTAGCAAATACAGTTCTCATCAATTTATTAGATGAACGTGGCTCGCTAGTTTTAAATGCCCCTTATAAGCATAGCTACCCACATTGTTGGCGGCATAAAACACCAGTTATATTTCGTGCGACGCCACAGTGGTTTGTGAGTATGGACCAAAATAAACTACGGGAGCATGCACTTCGGGACATAAAGAAAGTACATTGGATTCCAGCATGGGGTGAGCAGCGCATTACGGGCATGATTGAGAAACGGCCTGATTGGTGTATCTCGCGACAGCGTACCTGGGGTGTTCCTATTCCTTTGTTTGTGCATCGCGTAACGGGTGATTTACATCCACGAACGGTAGAGTTAATAGATCAAGTGGCGGCGCGTGTTGAAGTGGGTGGTATTGAAGCGTGGTTTGCCTTGGATCCTCTCGAGTTACTTGGAAATGAGTCAGATCAGTACGATAAAGTGAATGATGTGATGGACGTTTGGGCTGATTCAGGGTTGTCCTTCGAGTGTGCTGCCGTAACACGTGCGGAGATTCAAAGTCCTGTCGATTTATATTTAGAAGGGTCAGATCAGCATCGTGGTTGGTTTCATTCCTCTTTGCTGATGTCTGAAGCTCTCTATGAACGTGCGCCTTATAAAGGTGTGCTTACTCATGGATTTGTTGTGGATGATAAAGGGCGTAAGATGTCTAAATCTTTGGGCAATGTCATAGTGCCGCAAAAAGTAATGCAGAGCCTCGGCGCAGATATTTTGCGTTTATGGGTCTCGGCGACAGATTACTCCAACGAAATGAGTGTATCGGATGAAATTCTGCGTCGAATGTCAGATTCTTATAGACGCATGCGTAATACAGTGCGCTTCCTGCTTGGAAATCTCGCGGGGTTTAATCCGCTAGTAGATGCTGTTCCGGCCGAACAAATGTTGGCGCTAGATCGTTGGATCCTCATGCGTGCAGAGGATCTGCAAAAGGAAATTATTGTAGCGTATGGTAGTTTTCAGTTTCATGTTATCTATCAAAAAGTGCATAATTTTTGTGTTTTAGATTTAGGCGGTTGCTATCTTGATGTTATAAAAGATCGTCTCTACACCACGCCAGAGAAAAGCCTAGCTCGGCGCTCTGCCCAGACTGCTGCATACCATATTGCTGAGGCTATGGTTCGTTGGTTGGCACCGGTTCTGTCTTTTACCGCCGAAGAAATTTGGCAATTTTTGCCTGGACCGCGAGAAGCATCGGTGTTTCATTCTCGATGGCACACTTTTCCATGCATGCCTGTACAAAAAGCTGGTCATGGTAGTTTTAATTGGGGCGCACTAATCGCCTTGCGAGCTGAAGTTGGACGTGAGTTAGAGCGTCTGCGTGAGGCTGGTACGATTGGCTCGCCTTTAGAGGCTGAAGTTGATATTCAGTGTACCAGTGCTGATTATGACCAACTTTCAGTACTTGGCGATGAGCTACGTTTTTTCTTAATTACCTCTGCAGCTCGTGTTACTGCAGTGCCTGCTGCATTAGGCACAACACTCATGGTTCGTGCGACTAGCGGTTTAAAGTGTGTGCGCTGTTGGCACCGTTTACCTGATGTGGGTTCAAATATAGCTCATTCTGAGCTTTGTGCTCGCTGTGTTGTAAATATTAGTGGTTCTGGTGAACAGCGGTATTTTGTTTGAGAGGGCAGGGCATATGAGTGGTCTGCGCTGGCTTTGGGTCTCTCTCTTCATCATTTTGTCAGATCAATGGAGTAAGGGGTGGATCGAAATCACTTATGTTTTGGGCCAAACTAGTATAGTTTTTTCTTGGCTAAATATTACACGTTTACATAATACTGGTGCAGCGTTTAGTTTCTTAGCAGATGCAGGTGGTTGGCAGCGGTGGTTTTTTACCGCATTGGCTTTAGCCGTCAGCGGTGTGCTTTTGTGGTGGCTTAAAAACCTCGTGCCAGAACGCCAAAAGTTATTAGGCCTTGCCTTAGCGCTGGTGCTTGGAGGTGCGATTGGTAATGTTATTGATCGTATTGAGCATGGTTATGTCGTTGATTTTATACACGCACACTGGGGCGGGGCTTTTTTTCCAGCATTTAATATTGCAGATGCGGCTATTTCTATTGGCGCAGTGTTTTTGTTTTTAGATGCCTTAAGGGAGGGGAGGCGAATTTGAAAATATTACTTGCTAACCCTCGTGGGTTTTGTGCTGGTGTAGACCGTGCAATTGAAATTGTTGAAAGAGCAATTCAGCTCTTTGGAACGCCCATTTATGTGCGTCATGAAGTGGTTCATAACATACATGTAGTTGAGCGCTTGCGTGCTATGGGCACTGTTTTTGTACAAGAGCTAAATGAGGTTCCGGATAGTTCAACGGTTATTTTCTCTGCACATGGTGTATCTAAAGCGGTTGCAGATGAAGGTAAGAGTCGTAATCTTAGGGTTTTTGATGCTACCTGCCCCTTGGTGACTAAGGTTCATATGGAGGTGCGTCGTTACGCTCAAGATGCTCGCGATGTTCTCTTAATTGGTCATCAGGGTCACCCTGAAGTAGAGGGTACACTAGGTCAATTTGAGGGCGGCACTGGAGGTCAAATTCGCCTAGTTGAGACTGTTTCTGATGCTCTTGCTATTACAGTTACAGATCCAGATCGGTTAGTTTTTGTTACTCAGACCACCCTGTCAGTTGATGACACTGCTGCGATTGTGGCCACACTTAAAGTGCGATTTCCTAAGTTGGAGAGCCCACGTAAAGAAGATATTTGTTATGCGACGCAAAATAGACAAGATGCGGTGAAAAATTTACTTCGCCATTGTGATCTATTGATTGTTGTCGGTTCGCCGACTAGTTCGAATTCAAATCGTTTGGTTGAGCTTGGGGTTCGGGTTGGAGTTGACTCTTTTTTAGTCGACGGACCAGCAGATTTGCAGCGCGACTGGCTTACTGGCAGATCCTGTATCGGAGTCTCAGCTGGGGCATCTGCCCCAGATATACTGGTCCAAGAGGTGGTTGTTTGCCTTCAGCAATGGGGTGCTGAGGCCCCTGCAGAGTTATCAGGTGTGTCTGAGCATGTTGTATTTACATTGCCGAATGAGCTCCGTATAAAGCCTAAGGGCTATCCCAAACCTCTTTAAAATAAAGGGCGATAAGCTACTGAGTATGCATATGAGGTTTTACTGTTTATACTTTCAATGTGATGCAAGAATTATCATTAAGTAAAGCAGGATCTGCCATTGTAAGATCCTTCCAGCTCTGCGGTATTAATCCTACTGCTCAGCGTCTTCGCATAGCAGAGCTCTTGTTAGAGGCGCCCCAGCATCTTAGCGCCGACCAGATCCTTGTTAAATTGCGTTCGCAAGGCTCCACCATCTCTAAAGCGACTGTCTATAACACTTTGAATCTTCTGGCTTCAAAGGGTGTTATTCGGCAGTTGGAAGTGGATGGCGACCGGAAGTTGTTCGACTCCAATATAGTCCCTCATTTTCATTTTTTTGATACTGAGACTGGCGAACTTACTGACTTATCTACTTCATCGGTGCGATTTGAATGTCTTCCTGATCCGCCGTCCGGCATGGAATATGCTGGAATAGAACTATATATCCGACTGCGGCACGTTTAAGATTCCCTCTTAATATGATGGCCGGGATAGCTCAGTTGGTAGAGCGGCGCATTCGTAATGCGTAGGTCGTAGGTTCGATTCCTATTCCCGGCACCATTTCAAAACTTATAATCTATCGATTATATAGGTATGCGAAATCAACCAATACACAGAGATTAATTGAGATCGCTCATTACCCATTTGATATAGCTTGGCCAGATACTTTTTTATGGTTCTTAGGTAAAGTTAAGCGTGAGGCTTTGGTAATTCCTTATTCTAATAAGTATGGATTTTTGACTTTCTTTCCATGTTTGATGATCCCATTTATTTGGCTCACTCAGCCGCCTGTCTTTAGCGCAAAGTTATCAAACCCTGACGATTCGCTCCCGCCAAGTGTGGCAACCCATTAAACTGAGTCAAGCTGATGCGTGCAGAATTGTACTCTAGGCGGGTAATGGAGGAATTATTAACAGACCATGAGAGATTGATGGATTCTTTGTCGTTCAAGCCTAAGACATGACCTATAGCTACCCCAATTACCCCGGCTGAAGTGCATACAAGTAAATGCTTCCCTCTGCCTTCATGCTGTATTAATTGATTTAATGCACCTGCAACGCGCTCTCTAAATTCTTTAAAGCTACATGTGAGGGCAGCAGAGAGATCTCCTTTAATCCAGCTTGTGCAAGTTTCTTCAAGTATGCGTTGAAATGCACGCGGATCATGAGTGAGATTCTTTTTCATGATGTTGCAGTAGTAACGCAGTAACGCATCCGCGTCATACTCATCAAAGCCCGAGCATTCAATGGGGTTATGGGAGGTGCTACCCTTTAATATTTGTGCGGTTTGCTGTTGGCGGACACGCGGGCCGCTATAAATTGCATCGATGGGCACTGCGAGATCGCTCAAGTAATGCCTCAAATAATGAACTTGCAGCTCGCCACTGACAGAGAGTTGGTCATAATTAGCTGAGCCAAAAGAGGCTTGGCCGTGGCGAATTAAGTAGATGGTGCTCATAAATGCTACGAATTCTATGCTATGGCGCGTAAGATCGTCCTGCTCTTAGTTAGGATACGCCTGCTATTCATGATCTTTTTAACCCAAAACATACAAACTCCTGCTGGCCCTTGGTGGTTGAGAATCATTGCGTCTATCCCCTTGCTTTTATTGCATGCTTTAGCGCGCTTTTTCGCATTTTTAGCTATGTATGTAATACCCTATCGTAAGAAAGTTGTGCGGGAGAGTCTCCTGTTGGCTTTTCCTGAGCCTCGTGCAGTGTGTATCAAGAAACTCACCTATGCTTTTTATCAAAGTTATGCTGATGTGATGGTCGAATTACTTAAGACTCAGAGACTCAGTGCTAGCCAAATTAATAAGTATGTTAAATTAACTAATATAGAACTCATTCGTGCCCAACTTTCAGATGGCAGGCCTGCGGTTTTATTGGCAGCGCATCAGTGCAATTGGGAGTGGTTATTATTAGCGATTTCCATTCAGCTCGGTTACCCCTTGGACGTTGCTTATA
>SHZO01000086.1 GCA_009692285.1 Gammaproteobacteria bacterium
GTGATGTGATATTAGGTGTCGGTGATGATGGAGCAGTGCTTCGTCCGCCGATTGGCTGCGATCTTGTGGCTGTAAGCGACACCCTCGTTGAGGGTGTGCATTTCCCTACAGATTCTTCGCCAGAGTCTATAGGTCATAGGGCGCTTGCAGTGAATCTTAGTGATATTGCCGCGATGGGTGCGATACCTGCATGGGCTTTTTTATCTTTAAGTCTACCGATAGCCAATGAATCTTGGATCTCGGCTTTTATGCAAGGTTTTCAAAAATTATCTATTGCGCACGCAGTGGCCTTAGTAGGGGGTGACACTACGCGTGGACCTTTAAATATTGGGGTTCAAGTGATGGGTTTCGTCCCGAAAGGACAAGGGCTGCGTCGTAGTGGTGCGCAGCCTGGCGATTACTTGTGCGTCTCAGGTACTCCCGGTGATGCAGCGGCAGGTTTGGCTTTGCTGCAAGTTCAAAACTCTACTTCAGAGCACAGCTCGTTCCCATACTATAATGCTCCTGAGAATTCTTTGTTAAATAGGTTTTTATTCCCTACGCCGCGTTTGGCTTTGGGGCTGCACTTGCGCGAGTTTGCGAGCGCCTGCATTGATATCTCTGATGGTTTACTTGGGGATGCTACTAAGTTAATTGACGCAAGTAATTGTGCAGCAGAGATTGATCTAGATCTGTTGCCATATTCTCCAGCACTAAAAAATCTTTTTTCAGCAGAGCAAGCGCTAGATTATATGTTAACTGGTGGTGATGATTACGAATTAGTGTTTAGCATTAGCCCTGCGCGCTTTGATTCTCTTAGGGCACTAGAGAAAGATGTTCCTCTGAGAAAAATAGGTATGCTGAAAGCTGGTTCAGGAGTGACATTACAAAAAGGAGGCATGCCTTTTATTTTCAAGCATATTGGGTTCGATCATTTTAAAAAAAATTTAAGCAGCTGACTTTTATGCCTAGCTCTCTACTACGGCGTATTCGGAGTGATTGTAGAAAGACTTAAAGTACACGATTTATAGCGAGTGTGTTTTTAGCTGCGGACATTAAGTAACTTCCACCAAGGTGCAATGGTACGTGTCAGGCCAATAATATCTAAGCCTGCTTCGGCGAGGCAATCGTTGCGACTCCCGTGCTCAATAAAGCGATCCGGTATGCCGATTATTTTAAGGGGTAGACAGACTCCTGCGAGTGCAAGTGCTTCGGCCACCGCAGAACCGGCACCGCCGGCGATTGCATTTTCTTCAATTGTCACTAGTGCAGTATGCCGACCTGCTATTTTTAAAATTAATTCAGAATCAAGTGGTTTGATAAAGCGCATGTTTACCACGGTAGCATTTAGGCTGGATGCTATGCTTAATGCGGAGTCCAGCAAAGTTCCAAAAACGAAGAGGGCCAGACCACTGGATCCTTCGCGCCGAATTTCACCGCGGCCTAAGGGGAGTGCATTCATTTCTCTCAATGCTAATGTACCGTTACCATGCCCTCTCGGGTAACGTACGGCTGACGGTTGCTTAAGTGTTGTTGCGGTGTAAAGCATTTGCCGGCATTCGTTTTCATCTGCAGGGGCCATAAGCACAAAGTTTGGTATGCAGCGCAGAAATGAAATGTCATAAGCACCTTGGTGAGTAGCTCCATCGCTGCCGACTAAGCCGGCGCGATCCAGTGCGAATACGACCGGTAAGTTTTGTAAGGCGACATCATGAATCAACTGGTCGTAGGCACGTTGCAAGAAAGTAGAATAAATTGCCACGATAGGTTTTAGGCCTTCACAAGCAAGTCCTGCTGCAAAGGTCACAGCATGTTGCTCTGCAATTGCAACATCAAAATAACGGGCGGGAAATTTTTTTGAGAACTCTACTAGGCCAGAACCTTCACGCATCGCTGGTGTGATGCCTATGATCTTAGGGTCATGCTCTGCCATGTCGCAGATCCAGTCCCCAAATATCTTCGAAAATACTGGCGCAGTTGAATTTTCTTTAAAAATCGTACCGCTCACTGCATCAAACGGGCCGGGTCCATGCCATTTTATTGGATCTGCTTCTGCAGGCGCGTAGCCATTGCCTTTGCGCGTGACTACATGCAAAAACTGAGGCCCTTTAAGTTTGCGTTGGTTGTGCAATGTGCGCACTAAAGCGTCAATATCATGGCCATCTATGGGGCCAATATAGTTCATTCCCAATTCTTCGAATAAGGTAGCTGGCATCACAATACCTTTGGCGACTTCTTCTGAACGCCGGATGAGATTACGCAGAGTTGGTAATTTTCGAAGTGCTTTTTTGCTGCCTTCACGTAAGCTAGAGTAGGTTTTTCCAGAGAGCAAGCGGGCAAGATAGTGTGACATTGCGCCGACATTCTCTGAGATCGACATTTTATTATCATTCAAGATGACTAAAACATCTGCGCCAATCGTGCCAGCATTATTCAATGCTTCAAATGCTTGGCCTGCCGTCATAGCGCCATCCCCTATTACAGCGACTACCCGTCGGTCAGAGCCTTCTCGCTGTGCCGCAATTGCCATACCTAGTGCGGCGCTAATTGAAGTGCTTGAATGACCGACGCCAAAGGCATCATAAATACTTTCGCTGCGCGCGGGAAAAGGTGCTAGACCCTGCGTTTGCTTGATTGTATTCAGTTGGTCGCGACGACCAGTTAATACTTTATGAGGATAGGCTTGGTGCCCCACATCCCAGATCAAACGATCTTTAGGCGTATTAAAAACATAATGTAATGCAACGGCGAGTTCAACTGCGCCTAAGCCTGCTGCAAAGTGACCACCACGTGTGGCCACTGTTTTTATTAAATACTCGCGCAGTTGTTCGCACACTGCAGGTAATTGTGCTGTGTTTAATCGGCGTAAATCAGTTGGGCTATTGATCTTCGAGAGATCCACTATCAATTGAGCGGTCATGCTCTAGTTTGTGCGATTAACGGTGTAGTTAGCTAGGTCTGCGAGTGCAGTGCCCGCATTCCCAAGTGGCGCGATTGCCTCTAGCGCGCGGTCGCGTTGCGCTTTGGCGGCTGCTTGCGCAGCAGCTAAGCCTATGACACTCGGGTAAGTCGGTTTGCTGAGTGCAGCATCCGCACCTGCAAATTTACCTATGTTTGCGGTAGTGCCCTGAACATCTAAAATATCATCTTGTATTTGAAAGGCTAAGCCCACCGCCTCACCATATTCACCTAACGCTTCGTAGTGGGTACCGGCCAGAACCCCGGCGGCGCTAGCCCCCATAAGAACACTACATTTTATCAGCGCTCCAGTTTTACAGTGATGCATCTTTTTCAGTGCATTTAAATCTAAGGAGTGCCCGACTGCTTCGAGATCAACGGCTTGTCCACCGGCCATACCCTGTGTGCCAATACCGTGTGCTAATAGGTTCATCATATGCAGGCGTTCTAGTGCGTGCTCTTTAGTGATTGTCGTAGGACCTGAAAGGACTTCAAAGGCTAAAGCTTGCAGTGCATCGCCGGCAAGAATGGCGGTAGCTTCATCAAACGCTTTATGACAAGTTGCTCGACCGCGTCGCAAATCGTCATTATCCATCGCTGGCAGGTCATCATGTACTAAGCTGTAGACATGAATTAATTCCACTGCAGTAGCAGCGTCATCCATCGCTTCTAGTGGCGCACCCAGCGCAGTGCCGGCGGCGTAGACCAAGCTGGGACGCAGGCGTTTGCCACCACCTAAGACACAGTAGCGCATGGCGTTAAGTAAGCGGGTAGATCCAGAGTGTGGTAATTGCAACGTCAGTGCGAGTATCGACTCAATCCGTGCCCGATAATCCATCAATCTACCTTGTCCTCAGTCCCATGATCAAACATAGTGATTTCAGATTGACTGTCGTTAGGCCTAAGTAAAATTTCAACTCGCAATTGTGCCGCTTCTAGTGCGCATTGGCATTCCCGCGTAAGTCCAACACCACGTTCAAAGGCGCGCAGGGCATCTTCTAAGGGTAAATCGCCACGTTCGAGTTGTGACACAAGGGTTTCAAGCTCACTGAGTGATTTCTCAAAGTCCGGCGTGCGCTTAGTGCGGGTCAAGACGCAACTCCTTATGTGTGTCAACCATAAGGATCCTCTACAGTCTGTGAGAACACAAGTTGACGATCGCAGGAATCAGGTTTATTATCCCGTTACTTAGACTTAGTCTAAATCTAAATCTTTTTAATCACCGCGTACATTAATTTTAGGAGAACCTCTATGGAACTTAAGGGTAGTAAGACCGAAAAGAATCTCAAGGATGCCTTTGCGGGCGAATCGCAAGCAAATCGTCGCTACCTCTACTTTGCAGCCAAGGCAGATGTGGAAGGTTATAACGATGTGTCTACTGTGTTTCGCTCCACTGCCGAAGGCGAAACGGGTCATGCGCATGGCCATCTTGAATATTTGGAAGCTTCCGGTGATCCGGCGACTGGTCTGCCTATTGGCGAGACCAAGTTGAATCTCAAAGCGTCGATCGCTGGTGAGACTCATGAGTACACTGATATGTACCCAGGTATGGCTAAGCAGGCACGGGATGAAGGCTTTGGTGAAATTGCTGATTGGTTTGAGACTTTAGCCAAAGCGGAGCGCTCACATGCCAATCGTTTTCAAAAGGCCTTAGATTCACTTTAATATTTTGTAGTTGATAGGATGCGTGCCGAGAACTCGAAGTAGTTTTCGGCACGCTTTTATATAGCATATTAAGATTTTCTTGGGAGTGTAGATTGTGAGCTCAACTAGCATAACCAGCGCAATTGAAGGCTCACTAGAAGCCCCTACGCGACACCCCATTAACTGGCGTGACCCATCTTTTTACGATGAAGCCGCTCTCAATAAAGAACTTGAGCGTGTTTTTGATATCTGCCACGGTTGTCGCCGGTGCTTTTCTCTTTGTAATTCTTTCCCTACTTTATTCGATGCGATTGATGCGGCACCTACCGGCGAAATTGATAGCGTTGAAAAGAAGGTTTATTGGGATGTTGTAGATCATTGCTATCTCTGTGACATGTGCTACATGACTAAGTGTCCGTATGTGCCACCGCATCCATGGAATTTAGACTTCCCCCATTTGATGTTGCGTGCTAAAGCGATCAAACTTAAAAAAGGAGAAGTTTCAATCTCTGATCGTATTCTCTCTGCTACCGATACAGTTGGTAATATTGCAGGCATCCCTGTCGTTGTTCAGACCGTTAACGCGGTTAATAAGACGGCTTTAGGTCGTAAAATATTGGAACACACTTTAGGTGTGGCAACCGATGCCCCAGTTCCAGAGTACCATTCCAATACAGCACGCAAACAGCTTGCTGGCCGTGAGTTAGTAGCAGTTGCAAAGCCTACTGCGGAAACGCGGGGTAAGGTTGTTCTCTTCACTACCTGTTATGGAAACCGTAATGAACCAGATCTGAACTTAGATCTTGTCAAAGTATTCGAGCATAATGGTATTGCCGTTAAGCTTGTATCACAAGAAAAGTGTTGCGGCATGCCTAAGCTTGAGCTTGGTGATTTAGATGCTGTGGCTGAATACAAAAAAACTAATATTCCCGCTCTTAAGCAAGCCATTGATGAGGGCTACGATATCGTTGCGCCAATCCCCTCTTGTGTGTTGATGTTTAAGCAAGAGCTGCCATTGATGTTTCCTGAGGATGTATCAGTTCAGTCTGTTAAGGAACATATCTTTGATCCATTTGAATATTTGATGCTACGCCATAAAGAAGGATTTTTGCGAACCGATTTCACCACCGAGATTGGTAAGGTTAGTTACCACGTACCTTGCCATTTACGGGTGCAGAATATTGGTCTTAAAACTCGTGACGTGCTGAAGTTAGTACCTAACACGACGGTTGATGTGATCGAACGCTGTTCAGGGCACAACGGCACTTATGCTATTAAAAAGAAGTTTCGTTCTGCGTCTATTAAGATAGGCAAGCCTGTCAT
>SHZO01000087.1 GCA_009692285.1 Gammaproteobacteria bacterium
ATGAGCCTGTAAGTATTGAACCGCGCACTTTGGTGCCGCGCGTTATTCGGAACTAGAGCTTATGGCAGAGATTCGTTCTTACACTATGAACTTCGGACCACAGCATCCTGCGGCCCACGGAGTGCTTCGGCTTGTGTTGGAGCTGGATGGCGAGGTAATCCAAAAAGCAGACCCACATATTGGCTTGCTGCATCGCGCAACTGAGAAACTCGCCGAGTCCAAACCTTTTAATCAATCCATTGGTTATATGGATCGCCTCGACTACGTCTCAATGATGTGTAATGAGCACGCCTATGTTATGGCAATTGAGCGCTTGCTAGGTGTGCAGGTGCCGAAACGGGCGCAGTACATCCGTGTCATGTTCGATGAAATTACTCGAATCTTAAACCACCTTATGTGGCTCGGCGCGCATGGCATAGATATTGGCGCGATGACCGTGTTTTTGTTGGCCTTTAAAGAACGTGAAGACCTAATGGATTGTTATGAGGCCGTTTCAGGCACTCGTATGCATGCAACTTACTATCGTCCCGGAGGAGTGCACCGCGATTTACCTAGGGAGATGCCGCAATATGAGGCCTCACGTTGGCGGTCAAAGAAAGATGCTGATCGTCGTAATGAAGCGCGCTCTGCTGGATTAATCGAATTCATTGAAGATTTTACTAAACGTTTCCCTAAAGCTATTGATGAATATGAAACACTCCTTACTGATAATCGTATCTGGAAGCAACGTACTGTAAATATTGGGGTTGTGAGTCCCGAGCGTGCACTGCAATTGGGTTTTACTGGGCCGATGCTTCGGGGTTCTGGCATTGCATGGGACTTGCGCAAGCAACAACCCTATGAGGTGTACGATCAAATGGACTTCGATATCCCAGTGGGTGTTAATGGAGATTGCTACGATCGCTATCTCGTGCGTATCGAAGAGATGCGGCAATCTAATCTTATTATTGCGCAATGCTTGCAGTGGCTTAAAATAAACTCTGGCCCAATTATGGTAGCTGACGCTAAAGTTCGTCCGCCTGCTCGTGCTGATATGAAAGGCGATATGGAATCGCTTATTCATCACTTTAAATTAATGACTGAAGGGTATTGCGTGCCTGAAGGCGAAACTTACGCTGCAGTCGAAGCACCTAAAGGTGAGTTTGGAATTTATTTAGTCAGTGATGGGGCTAATAAACCGTATCGTTTAAAATGTCGCGCTCCTGGGTTTTCGCACTTAAGCGCCTTAGAGGAAATGGTAACCGGGCATATGCTTGCGGACGTCGTCGCAGTTATCGGTACTCAAGATATTGTCTTCGGAGAGATCGACCGATGAGTTCAACCGAAGGCATTTTAACAAGTGATGGCGGTCGTTTTGTCCCTGGGGAAGGTGACAAAGTAGCCTTGCTAAGCGCGAATACACGACATGAAATAGATCTTTGGATTGCACGTTTCCCTTCAGGTAAACAGCGCTCAGCCAGTTTATCAGCACTGCGTTTTGCCCAGCATCAAAATGATGGTTTTTTGACCCCGCAACTTATGGATGGTGTCGCCCAATACTTACGCATTCCTGCTATTCAAATTTACGAAGTGGCAAGTTTCTATTCCATGTTCGAAACTCATCCCTGCGGTCGTCATCATGTTAGCGTTTGTACCAACATTAGTTGTTGGTTAAATGGCGGGGAGAATATCCTTGCTCATTGTGAATCCAAGCTTGGAATTAAAGTGGGGGAGAGCACTGCAGATGGGCGTATTTTTTTAAAGCGCGAAGAAGAGTGTCTCGCAGCTTGTACCGGTGCACCTATGATGATGGTAGATCACGAATTCCACGAATATCTGACCCCTGAAAAGGTTAGTAAAATTCTCGATGCTCTCAAATGAACAGTGATGCAATGATTTCTGCACACGATATCTGGCGCGAACGTATGAACTTGGTAGTTTTTGAGCCACTAGCTCTTGAAGATTCGTGGACTCTCAAAAGTTATTTGAAGATAGGTGGCTATGCCTCTTGGAAAAATGTTCTCGCTGGAAATATGACCCGCGAACAAGTTATAGATGATGTTAAAGCAAGTGGTTTGCGGGGTCGTGGTGGAGCTGGCTTTCCCACCGGTACTAAGTGGAGCTTCATGCCGCGTAATGCCCCAATGCAAAAGTATGTGGTCTGTAATTCGGATGAGAGTGAACCAGGTACTTGCCATGATCGCGATATTCTACGATTTAACCCGCATTCTCTCATTGAGGGTATGGCGCTTGGTAGTTTCTCCATGGGTGCAACTGTCGGCTATAACTATATTCGCGGTGAATTCTTAGGTGAGCCGGTGCCAAGATTTGAGGCTGCACTTAAAGAGGCCTACGATGCGGGTTTATTGGGTAAAAATATTCAAGGTTCCGGTATCGATTTTGATCTTTTTACATTTGTCGGTGCAGGGGCTTATATTTGCGGCGAAGAAACTGCATTGCTTGAATCATTAGAAGGCAAGCAAGGTAAGCCACGTTTTAAGCCACCATTTCCTGCCGCCTTTGGACTCTACGGCCAGCCGACAACGATTAACAATACTCAGAGCTTTGCATCGGTGCCAACTATATTGCGTAAGGGGCCGGAGTGGTTTGCAAAATTAGGGACCGTTAATGCTGGTGGCACAGTTATTTTTTCGATTTCTGGTCATGTAGAAAAACCTGGTAACTATGAACTCCCATTAGGCGTGCCGTTTAAAGATTTATTAGAAATTGCCGGTGGTGTTAAAGGTGGGCGTAAATTAAAAGCAGTAATACCGGGTGGATCATCGGTTAAAGTTGTTCCTGGCGAGCTGATGCTCACGGTCAATATGGACTATGACTCATTGCGTACAGTGGGCTCCTCGGTTGGTTCTGCGGGTGTCATTGTGATGGATGAGACTACGTGTATGGTTCGTGCTTTAGAGCGCATTTCACGATTCTATAAATCTGAATCCTGTGGCCTATGTACTCCCTGTCGTGAAGGCACTGGTTGGATGAACCGAGTATTAAAGCGAATCGTGGCTGGCGAAGGTCAGATCCAGGACTTACAGCTGTTGATCGATGTTGCAGGGCGTATTGAAGGTCACACTATTTGTGCATTGGGTGATGCCGCCGCCTGGCCCGTGCAGAGCTTCTTAAAGCACTACCGTCATGAATTTGAAGCAATGATTAAACATGGCCATTAAACCTACTGAAGATTTACTCAACGTGATAGTTGACGGAGTTGCAATCAAAGCCCCTAAGGGAGCTATGATTATTCATGTAACTGATGTGCAGGGCGCCTACGTCCCACGTTTTTGTTACCACGACAAACTACCTATCGCGGCTAATTGCCGTATGTGTTTGGTTGAAGTTGAAAATGCTCCTAAGCCTTTACCTGCCTGTGCAACACCCATTGCAGAAGGCATGAAGATCTTTACTAAGTCAAAATTAGCACTTGGCGCACAAAAAGCGACGATGGAATTCTTGTTGATCAACCATCCCTTAGATTGTCCTATTTGTGATCAAGGCGGGGAGTGCGAGTTACAAGATTTAGCTTTGGGCTTTGGTCGTGATATTGCTAGATTCAATGAGCGTAAGCGTGTCGTCAAAGATAAAAATCTTGGACCACTCGTATCAACCGATATGACACGTTGCATTCATTGCACTCGCTGTGTTCGCTTTGGGCAAGATGTAGCTGGAATCCAAGAACTTGGCACTACCGGCCGTGGCGAAAATATGGAGATTGGCACATATATTGAAGCCAGTGTTGATCATGAGCTCTCAGGTAATATTATCGACCTGTGTCCTGTGGGGGCTCTTAATTCGAAGCCTTTCCGTTTTCAAGGTCGTTCTTGGGAGATGACCCAAGTACCGTTGGTGGCAACGCATGATGGGCTAGGCAGCAACGTTTATGGACATGTTTTGCGTGGTGAACTTAAGCGTGTGGTTCCCCGTGTGAACGATGATATTAATGAGACTTGGATTTCAGATCGTGATCGTTTTAGTTATACCGGTTTATACGCCTCAGATCGTCTACAGAAGCCGATGATTCGTGAAGGTTCGCAATGGCGTGAAGCGAGTTGGGAAGATGCGCTACAGGTTGCCGTTCACGGTTTAAAGGGCACTGGTACTTCTTTGGGTGTTCTTGCTCATCCGTCTTGTACGACAGAAGAATTTTATTTAGCTGCGCGAGTAGCTCGTGCTTTGGGGTCCAATAATATTGACCACCGCTTACGCGTTCGTGACTTTCGTGATGCAAATGCAGATCCTTTGTATCCTTCACTAGGGCTGCCGCTGGCTGAGGTAGATGCTTTAACTGGTGTTTTGGTCATTGGTTCAAATTTGCGATCAGAATTACCGTTGCTTGCACATCGATTACGCAAGGCAGCAGTAGGCTCAGGCGCTCAAGTGGCTTTCTTTGACTCTACTGAACGTGAGTACCTCTTTCCTGTGGCCGCACAGTTCATCGCTGGCGCTGGGGCATGGTGTGCTGAATTAAGTGGTGTTTTAGCTGCAGCCTATGATCTTGTCGGTGTCACTCCCGCGCCTAATCTAAGCAAGTGTGTCAAAGCTGTCCGTGTGACTGCGACACACCTTGCTCTGGCGAAGGCCTTGTGTTCTGGTACGAATCGGGCCGTTTGGTTGGGCGCTTTGGCGATGCGTCATCCAGCCTATGCGGATCTTCGTGTAATCGCTGCTGAGCTTGCTCGAGTCGTGGGTGCTAATTTGGGGTTGCTTGCTGAAGGGGGAAATGCTGCCGGCGCATGGTTGGCTGGGGCTGTTCCGCATCGCGGTGCTGTAGCAGCCGCTTTGAGTGGTGCGGTGGGTCTAAATACGTATGAGATGCTCCATCAGGCGCAGCGATCATATTTATGTGTGGGTGCGATTGAGCCGGCTACAGATATAGCTGAAATTGGGCTCGCGCATGCGGCATTTAAACAGGCCGATTGTGTCGTTGTGCTGACTCCCTTTGTCACGGATGAATTACGTCAGTACGCACATGTGCTGTTACCGATAGCAACCTGCTTTGAATCTTCAGGAACTTATGTAAATCTCGAGGGGCGATGGCAAAGCCAATCCTGCGCAGCGCGTGCAGTGGGCGAAGCGCGTCCGGGTTGGAAGGTGCTACGAGTACTTGGTAATTTGTTGGCTCTAGAAGGGTTTGACTACCAAAGTTCTGAAGAGATTCGTGAAGAATTGCGCTCATTACTTGGTGTGATTTCTAATGAAGCAGTACAACTATCTGTCATATCTACGCATGTGCCAGTCGAGGGCACAACGAACGCGCTATTTAATCAGCAACGCGATGATGTCCCGATGTATGCAATTGATGCGCTCTTACGTCGCGCTGTCCCCCTACAAAATACCGCAATCTCTCGACGCGATCAGGCTTTGCACAGGGTAAGTGGAGTGCATGATTAACACGCTAATGCAATTTTGGGAAGTTCTGCCCAATTACATCCGTTCGACCGCTTGGATTTTAGTGGTGACAGTGGTTGTCATATTATCTGTCGCCTTCACAACATTGTGGGAGCGTAAAGTCATTGGCTGGATGCAGTTGCGTAAAGGCCCGAATCGCGTCGGTAGCCTCTTTGGTTTTCTACCCGGCATTTTTCAACCCTTCGCAGATGTCATAAAATTACTTGTCAAAGAAGTAATTGTACCTGCAAAAGCGAGCAAAGCTTTATTTAGAATCGCACCAGTAATTACTTTAGTTCCTGCATTTGCTGCTTGGGCAGTCATGCCGCTTGACCCAAGTTTAGTCATTGCCGATATCGATGCTGGGTTGCTGTATGTTCTCTCGCTGACTTCGGTTGGTGTGTATGGGGTAATTCTCGCTGGATGGGCCTCCAATTCAAAATATGCTTTTTTGGGCTCTATGCGCTCT
>SHZO01000088.1 GCA_009692285.1 Gammaproteobacteria bacterium
ATCTTAGTCGTAGCGAACTTAATGAATATTTTCAACATTGGAGTGCAAGCATATTTAAAACAGCAGCACTGGGCGGTTTACACTCACAAGCGGTTCGCAAAATCGGTGAACTTTTTGCGATAAGCGCGGGGCCGGCTATTCGAGAAATAGAGTTGCTAAGAGAGTTTGCCAACCATGCGCATCAGGGCCGTATTTATACTCCTCTGACAGGGCAGCATGATTTATGGCGGGCTCAACCCTGGGCCTTTTCTGAAGCGGCTCAGCTTGGTCAACAATTACGGGATGCGACTACACAATTAAGGCGTGCATCGCACTCACTGCCAGTCACACATCGCAGCACACTCAGAACGGCTTTACTCTGGTCTTCTTTAGCTACACACGATGCTCAAGACATATCAGCTGCTTTGCCTTACCAATACAAGCCCAAGCGCATCAGCGGCATACGTCACACTTTCAGAGCATGGCGCGCAGCATGCGCGATCGAACGCCATGCTTTACCCTCAATCCTAGAGAAGTCAGTATGAGTGATATTAGTTTTGATCCTCGAACTATAAAACTAAACGGAGATTCACTAACTGGCCGTGTTATTGCCATTACAGGGCCTACCTCTGGCATTGGTCAGGCACTGGCGCTGGAGTGTGCACAAAGAGGTGCTCAGCTACTTTTATTGGGCCGTAACGCAAAAAAACTAGATATTCTTTACACTAAGATTAGAACACTTCGCACCTACAACGACACTGAAGCATTTCCGCCAGTCCTAGCGCCAATTGATCTTGAAAAAGCAGTCGCGTGTGATTACGACTCGATTGCCGAGGCAATAGAAGTGAGGTTTGGTCATTTAGATGGCTTAGTGCATAACGCAGCAATTTTAGGCCAATTAACGCCGATCGAGCAGTACGATGTACCGATGTGGCTTCGCGTCATGCATGTTAATGTCACATCAGCTTTTGCACTCACACAAGTGTTACTACCTTCCCTGCGCGCCTCAAAAGATTCATCCGTGATTTGTACAACTAGCGATGTAGGCCGTCGAGGTCGCGCCTATTGGGGCGCATATGCAATTTCCAAATTTGCAATTGAAGGATTTGTTCAAGTACTAGCTGCTGAACTTGAAAATACAAGTGTCCGAATCAATGCCTTAAATCCAGGCCGTGCGCGCACTGCAATGCGTCGTCAAGCCTTCCCCTCAGAAGATCTTGCACCACTACCAGCCCCAGAGTCTTTAACTCATGCATATGTAGCGCTCTTGAGCGCACAAGCTCGCGGGGTTACCGGCGGGAGTTTCGACGCGCAGTAGCTACGGGTACCGTTGCGTCTCGTGATATAACTGATGGCACATACTCTAAAAATCGTGCTTCATCAGCCGTCAATGATCTGAAATGCCCACGATTTAAATCACGGGTGAGCTCTAAAGGACCAAGTGCAGTGCGCTGAATACGACTAACCATTGCACCCTGACGCTCAAATAACTGCCGAATATCTTTGCCACTCGCCCCGGTGGCGGAAATTTGGTACCAACGATTTGCCCGATCAGTTTCTTCATCTGAGCCAATAACTTCAGCGATCTGTAAAATGCGCCCATCGTCAAGTTGACCTTGCTGCAAAATAGCTAGGTGACCTGCATCTAAAGTACCTTTAATACGTACTAGAAATGCAATAGGCCATTCGCGCACGCGACGTTGTAAACGTTGCGCTAGGGCACCATCAGTCGTAACAATTTCCAAACCTCCATCGACCTTTGGCATCGGAGAAATAGTAAGAAAACGCCGTCCTGCGCTGCGGGGTAAACGCGCAATGATTCCTTCTTGAAGAGATTCACCGGGGGAGCGATGACAAAGGAAAACCGATACTTCTTTGCCTAAAAGAACTGGGTCGCGACTGCGACGTACTAATCGACCATCCACACGCAACTCATCCCGACCACTGACTTTTTGCCCTAAATCTGCAGGTGCTCCATTAACACTCACACGCCCCGCACGAATCCAGTCTTCAGCCTCTCGCCTTGAAGCTAAGCCAGCTTGGGCTAGTACTTTTTGGATACGATCACCAGCAATCTCAGGAGGCAACACCAACTTAATGCGCAGCCTCAGCAAGATCGTCATCACATGGACCTACAGATAAATCAACTGGTGCACTAGAAACATATGCGACGTCATCGGCTTCGCCAAGTAAACCTGCGGTCAAGAGAGCTACGTCAACGAGAGGGCTGTCATCTTCAGCACTTACTGGCAAACTCAATTGAGGGTTTAAATCAGACATGGCTTTTAGCTCAGCCAAAGGGGGCAAGTCTTCAATACTGAGCAAACTAAAGTAGTCCAAAAATTCTCGTGTAGTACCCAATAACTCTGGATGCCCTGGCACATCGCGGTGCCCCACCACACGGACCCAATTACGCTCCATGAGGGTCTTTAAAATATTTGGATTTACAGCTACGCCACGAACAGACTCAATTTCTGCGCGTGTAATGGGCTGTCGATAAGCAATAAGCGCTATCGTCTCAAGTAAAGCTCGGGAGTAACGTTGAGGCCGTTCGGGCCACAAGCGCGACACTTCACGCGCATACAGCTGCCGTACCTGAATCCGCCAACCACTGGATGTTTCCTTAATCTCCACTGATCGCTCAGCATAATCAGACCCCAAAATTTGCAAGCCGTCTCGCAACTCTGCGGGTTCAGGGCGACTGTCTTCATCAAATAACTGTGCAAGCTCAGCAAGACTAAGTGGTTTGCCAGCGGCTAACAAAGCAGCTTCTAAAACGTTACGGATATGATTCTGACTCATGCTTCCTCAGTAATGTTATCAACCACCAGACGTAGCTCCCGATTCTGTATCGAGCGTACGTGTAGCGAACCATAAATTTCAGTTTGTACTAAATCAATCAGGCCCTCACGAACCAACTCTAAAATTGCCATAAATGTCACCGTGACACCCATGCGACCTTCATTAGCATTAAATAATTTACCAAACTCAACGAAGGTATCCGAGTTTATGGCCACGAGAATATCCGCCATACGTGCGCGTACTGAGAGTCGTTCTCGCTGCACATGATGGTGCGCAAACATCTCTGCTCGAGTTACAACCTCACGAAATGCAGAGATCATTTCATCTAGACTAACAGGTGGATGCTGCTCACGTGTACGGCGTAACTCACTATGCGCATTAGCTACCCAAAAATCACGCTCCAAACGTGGCAAGCGATCGATACTCTCAGCCGCCGCCTTGAAACGCTCGTACTCTTGCAAACGTCGTACTAAGTCAGCGCGAGGATCGCTTTCTTCAGTAACCGCTTCAGCAGAACGCGGTAATAACATTCGCGACTTGATTTCAGCAAGGGTAGCCGCCATAACTAAATATTCGCCGGCTAGCTCGAGTTGCATGTCCTGCATCAAGTCAATGTAGTTCATGTATTGGCGGGTAATATCAGCCAAGGGGATATCAAGAATATCTAAATTTTGACGTCTGATCAGATACAACAACAGATCCAGAGGTCCTTCGAAAGCCTCAAGAAATACCTCTAGGGCTTGGGGCGGGATGTAGAGATCACGCGGGACATGCGCCATTGGTTCACCCTGCACCATAGCAAATGGCATCTCTGCTTGACCTAATTCATTACCGGCCTCTAGCTCTGAGTCCTTAGTCACGATTTGTAGCTGAGGTTTAACCATTTTAATACAAGCCTTAATTATTCTGCACGCAGATGCATGACGCGACGGACTTCATCCAAGGTTTCACGTGCAGCTTCACGTGCTTTCTCACTGCCCTCGGAGAGAATTGCGCGTACTTGATCTAGATTATTAACATATTCTTGGCCACGCTGACGCATCACTGTTACTTCATTAACAACTTTTTCAATTAATGGTTTTTTGCATTCCAGGCATCCAATCGCTGCACTACGACAACCGGCGTCAACCCAATCGCGTATGGGTTGGTCGGAATAAACTTCATGCAAAGACCAAACAGGGCACATCTGTGGATTGCCCACGTCAGTCCGGCGCGCCCGAGCAGGATCTGTCTGCATAGTTTTGATTTTTTGGGCGACTGCATCTGGCTCTTCACGTAAGCCAATCGTATTGCCGTAAGACTTAGACATCTTCCGACCATCCAAACCGAGTAATTTAGGTGTGCGAGTGAGAAGTGCCTGTGGCTCAGGCAAAATTGAAATACTTGTACCTTCTAGGTAGCCAAGCAATCTTTCGCGATCTGCAACTGTAATACGGTTATTCGAGCTGATTAATGTGCGGGCTTTCTCAAGAGCAGCATTGTCACCGGCTTCTTGAAACTTGCGTCTTAGGTCGCGGTAAAGCAGGCTGTTACGCCCACCAAGTTCACTGATGGCTTTTTCCGCTTTGACTTCAAAGTCAGCCTGCTGTCCATATACATGGTTAAAACGACGCGCAACTTCACGCGTGAACTCAACATGTGCAACTTGATCCTCACCAACCGGCACAAAGCCTGGGCGATAAAGCAAGATATCTGCGCACTGCAGAAGCGGATAACCTAAAAACCCATAGGTTGCTAAGTCCTTCTCATGCAACTCAGCCTGCTGGTCTTTGTAGGTGGGCACGCGCTCAAGCCAAGACAGTGGCGTAATCATAGATAACAGTAGATGTAATTCAGCATGCTCGGGTACTTGAGACTGCACGAACAAAGTCGCCACTCCTGGGTTTAAACCTGCTGCCAGCCAGTCAATCGCCATCTCAGTGGTGTGCTTAGGTAATTCCGAAGTGTCATCATATCCAGTGGTCAAAGCATGCCAATCAGCAATAAAAAAGAAACAATCGTACTGATACTGCAAATCAATCCAATTGCGTAGAGCACCGTGATAATTACCCAAATGCAAAGCACCAGTAGGGCGCATGCCTGAAAGCACGCGAGGCGCTTGCGGTTGAGCACTCATGAGCTTGTTAAGCTAGTCGATAAAAAAAGCATAACTATATGTTTTATCGTATTATATTTAAGAAAAAGCACAGATTAAAAAGATTAACCCAAGTAAAGCAGACATTATAAGGGAATCACAAACCGAAGGGCTCGATACTCCCAAGTCCCCGCCGCATAATCACCGGTGGATGAGAGGATAAATCCACCACAGTCGTAGGGTGAAGTCCGCAAGACCCACCATCAAGCAAGGCATCAATCTTATGGTGTAAGTGAGCTTGAATATCGTCGGCGTCGTTGAGCGGTTGACTTTCACCAGGCAAGATTAAAGTAGAACTCATAATTGGCTCACCAAGTTCACCAAGTAGCATCCTAGGAACCAGGTGATTTGGCACGCGTATCCCAATAGTTCGGCGTTTTTCATGTTGCAAGCGCTTCGGGGTTTCACGTGTCGCTTCAAGCAAAAACGTATAAGGCCCCGGCGTACACGCCTTAAGCAACCGGAATTGCCACGTATCAATCTTGGCGTACTTCGCAATTTCAGCTAGATCACGGCAAACCAATGTAAAGTGATGATGTCGATCTGCTTGTCTTATATTGCGAAGTCGCTCAAGCGCATCTTTATCGCCTATATGACAAC
>SHZO01000089.1 GCA_009692285.1 Gammaproteobacteria bacterium
ACCTAAATACTTTGCGGCTGCTGCAATCGCAGGCACCCTCACCTGAATATCTTGGTAGTACTTACCATAGTACTCCTCTGCAGTAACATCTATGATCTTTGCTTCATTAGCACGTTCGCGCAACTGTGAGAATTCTTTAGATACTTCAATAATAATCTTTGCAAACTCAGCTACTGAAACGCAATTTAGAGGGTTACCTAAATTAAATATTCTCTGTGAAGCGCACCCATCTTTATTCTCAATGATAGTAAGCAAGGCCTGGATTCCATCATCAATATAAGTGAAAGAACGTTTCTGCGCGCCCCCATCAACCAAACGAATAGGCCTGCGGTACATAATATTGGAAAGAAACTGGGTAAAAACACGCGAACTACCTTCTTTAGGGCTATTAATATTATCTAAGTTTGGACCAATGAAATTAAAAGGCCTAAATAATGTATAGTTAAGATTATCGCGCACTCCATAAGCAAAGATAATACGATCTAAAAGCTGCTTTGAAGCAGCATAAATCCAACGCTGTTTGTTAATTGGACCATAGGTCAGAGGACTACTTTCTTCATCGAGCACACCATCTGCGGACATACCATAAATTTCAGATGTGGAGGGGAAAACTAATCGCTTGTTGTACTTAACGCAATGCCGAACTATTTCTAAGTTTGTCTCAAAGTCCAGTTCAAAAACGCGCAGCGGATGCGTAACATATTGCGCCGGATTAGCAATAGCCACCAAGGGTAAGACCACATCACAGTGCTTAACTTGTGCTTCAACCCATTCTTTCTCAATAGTAATATCGCCTCTAATAAAATGAAAGCGAGGCGAATCTACCAAACTGCCAAGCTTATTAGAAGACAGATCAATGCCGTAAATCTCCCAAGTGGGGCAAAGACGCAGAATGGTAGAGGCAAGGGAGCAACCGATAAAACCATCAACGCCAAGAATTAGAACCTTTAATGACATTAAACTATATCTCCGAGTGGCAAGGATCTTCTTAAATATTTTACAAGGAATACACCTCTAAAGTATCAACACCCACAATAGGCTCTGAACCGGCGGGTCGCTCTAGCATCCGCCGCACTGAACCGCGCTCACTTTGTATCAATCCAACAAGCTGTTGACGTACCACCTGATCTCCCATAGTAGAACGTGTCTGACGTCGCAAATAATCCAACCAGGTGGGACTTTCGTAACGCTCGACCCACTGCTCGGGTGCATCTAGATCTTGGCAGACAGACCAACGACGCGCTCCGTCGCGACGTCGGATTCGACCCAACTCATTAATAGCGAACATAAATTGCGATGCATGCTGCACAAGCACTCGGTATTCAATCGTAATCACAATGGGACCTGAAGCAGGGTCCAAAACAACTTTAGAAGGCGCAACATCTTTCATCACTTGTGGGTCCAATGAACCCATGCGTGCGACAGAAACAGGCAACCAATGGGCAAAAACGAAGGTCAACAATGCCACAAAACCTGCAATTAAGAACGCTTCGCGCACGTTAAATGCAACCGCAAAATGACCCCAGATCCAACTACCTAAAGCTAATCCTGCAAAAGCAAAAGTCTGATACAAGGCAAGCGTGCGGCCAGTTACCCAACGCGGGGAAGACAATTGCATCGCAATATTAAAATTAGCGAGCCCTAGAGTCCACAAACAACCAGCCAGTATATGCGCTAGCAAAGTAAGCCAGACCCAATGACTCTGACTAATAACAAGCAGAGCAATAAAAGCAAAGGCACAGAGCGCACGCAACAAAATATCGCTGCTAAAACGTGTGCGCAAGGCAGCGCTAGCTAGCGCGCCCAACATGGCGCCAACACCAAAACTACCTAACAAAAAACCATAGGTCTGGGCACCGCCCTCCAAAAGATCACGCGCGACAATTGGCATCAATGACGGCACAGCGGCCATGGGCACAGTAAACATCACGCTACGGAATAAAATCGCCATCAAGTCAGGTGAGAGGCGCACATAGCGCACACCAGCGGCAATGGCTGAAAACAAAGGCTCAGGTGGTAAAGGATTCGCCAAAGGTACAGGGCGCCACCATAGCAGAGCCCCTAAGATCCCAATATAAGATATTGCGTTAATCACAAAAGCAGCAGCGGCACCAGCAAGTGCCACGATCACGCCCCCGATAGCAGGCCCAATACTACGCGCGAGATTGAAACCTAAAGCATTTGCAGCAACTGAAGCCGCAATTTGCGTACGGGGCACCTGATCACCAATAGAGGCTTGCCAAGCTGGTGCAAACGATGCGGTCCCACAACCAATCATAAAAGTGACGGCTAATAGAATATTAGGTGTGACTTGGCTGGTTAATGCAATCACCGCCAGTACAATCGAAGCTAGCAACATGAGACTTTGAGCCACAATCATAATGATGCGACGATCGTAAGTATCTGCTAAAGCGCCCGCGACCAACGAGAGGAAAAAAAAAGGCAATGTGCCAGCCGTTTGAACTAAGGCTACACGGTCTGCAGAAGGGTCAATGGTTGCCATCAACCAAGAAGCCCCCACAGTCTGAATCAGGCTGCCAAAAGAAGACACTACCGAAGCACACCAAAAAACAGCAAAAACACGAGTATGAAAGGGTGCAAGCGTAGCGGAACGCCAACGATCAAAAAGATTTGAAGTTTCTGCGGGCATGTCCTTAAGTATAGTCTTCAAAATTAATCTTGGAGTTCAGCAAGTACAAACAGTAGCAGAATTGGGTTGGGCTACTTTTACAAGACTGGGATGAAATCCTGGCAACGTGGTATCCCTCGCATGCAGCATTTCTGGAACTGACAAACAGACCGCTATTCGAGGAAAACTTTCAGCTTCGCAATCGTTGCATAGCTAAAGGGTAGATCCAGCAATGCCCGTCAATGTAATTAGAAAAAAATTTAACTAAAAAAAAGGCCCGAGGTTTCCCTCGGGCCTTCATGCGCTTGTGGCGTTTTACATGCCCATATCGCCCATGCCACCCGGAGCCGGATGTGCATGGTCAGCATCGTCTTTCGGGGCTTCAGCGATCATCACTTCTGTCGTGAGCAACAGACCTGCCACGGAAGCGGCGTTCTGTAGCGCAAGACGGGTGACCTTTGCTGGATCCAAAATACCGAAGGCCAACATATCTCCATACTTACCAGATGCCGCGTTATAGCCATACGCGCCTTTGCCAGCTTTGACTTCGTTCAAGACTACTGCAGCATCTTCACCAGCATTCTCAACGATCTGTCGTAATGGCTCTTCCATTGAACGGGCCAAAATACGAATGCCAACTGTTTGGTCTTCGTTAGCACCTTCGAGCTTATCAAGAGCTTTCAGCGCGCGAATCAAAGCAACACCGCCGCCTGGAACCACGCCTTCTTCTACGGCCGCACGCGTAGCATGCAGCGCATCTTCAACACGGGCCTTTTTTTCTTTCATTTCGATTTCTGTCGCTGCGCCAACTTTGATAACGGCAACGCCACCCGAGAGCTTCGCAACGCGCTCTTGTAGTTTTTCTTTGTCATAGTCACTTGTGGCTTCTTCAATCTGCTGGCGAACTGATTCAACACGCGCCTTAATATCAGATGCCTTACCTGCACCATCAATAATGGTAGTATTTTCTTTTTCGATAACGACTTTCTTCGCATCACCCAAATCACTCAGCACAGCCTTTTCAAGCTGCAATCCAACTTCTTCAGAGATGACATTAGCGCCCGTAAGAGTAGCAATATCTTGCAACATTGCTTTACGACGATCGCCAAAGCCTGGCGCCTTAACAGCAGCAACTTTCAGGATACCGCGAATGTTGTTGACTACTAAGGTAGCCAAAGCCTCGCCTTCAACATCTTCAGCAATAACAAGCAAAGGACGACCCGACTTTGCAACGGCTTCGAGAACTGGCAACATTTCGCGAATGTTTGAGATCTTTTTGTCGACGAGCAAAATATAGGGCTTCTCAAGCTCTACGGTCTGACTAGCCTGCTGATTGATAAAGTAAGGCGAGAGGTACCCACGATCGAACTGCATGCCTTCAACGACATCAAGCTCATTCTGAAGACCTGAACCTTCTTCAACAGTAATAACACCTTCTTTGCCGACTTTTTCCATCGCTTCAGCAATAGTTTTACCAATCGATTCATCGGAGTTTGCGCTAATTGTGCCAACCTGTGCGATGGCCTTGTTGTCTTTGCAGGGCTTGGATAGCTTTTTAATCTCTTCGGTAACTGCAAGCACTCCTTTATCGATACCGCGCTTAATGTCCATTGGGTTGCGACCCGATGATACGGCCTTGAGACCTTCACGCATTATCGCTTGAGCGAGAACTGTGGCGGTTGTGGTGCCGTCACCAGCTTCGTCGGAGGTATTGGAAGCAACTTCCTTAACCATCTGTGCGCCCATGTTCTCGAACCTATCTTTAAGTTCGATTTCTTTGGCGACAGAGACGCCGTCTTTGGTGATGGTCGGAGCGCCGAAACTCTTCTCGAGTACGGCATTGCGACCTTTGGGGCCAAGCGTTGCTTTCACAGCATTCGCTAGGGTGTTGATGCCGCGCATCATGCGCTGGCGAGCGTCATCGCTAAATCGGACTTCTTTGGCAGCCATGTTTTATGTTCCTTTAAGTCGTATGTGTGGGGGGCTTACTTGCCTTCGATGATGGCCATGATGTCTTCTTCGCGCATTACGAGAAGATCATCGCCATCTACCTTCACTTCTGTACCGCCGTACTTGCCGAAGAGAATTTTATCGCCGACTTTAACGTCGAGCGGACGGACTGTGCCGTTTTCAAGAATCTTGCCTTTTCCAATAGCTAAAACCTTACCCTGAGAGGGCTTCTCAGCTGCGCTATCGGGGATTACAATTCCGCCTGGTGAGGTACGTTCCTCTTCCAAGCGCTTCACTATCACACGGTCATGAAGCGGACGAATTTTCATATTTCGCTCCTAATTTAAGTCATATATAGATGTACTAATGGGGTAACCTACACAAAGTGAGTGTTAGCACTCACCCTGTATGGTTGCTAATAATAGCGCCAGAAAGTTCGATTTCAAGGCTAGTGCCGAATATATTACGACTTAGTTGATAAGAGCTTTACATATAACTATATGAATTATAAAGTTATTTATATTTTTTTAATCTTGTGCCTCACCAGTCTAAATAGACTACCTGCCGGCCATGCCCAGACTCTGGGCTCTGAGTTTCTACCCCCAAGTGAAGCTTTTAGAATCGAAGCCTACGCTGAGAATGCCCAGAGTCTGCGCCTAGAATTTCTGATAACCCCGGGATACTACCTGTACAAAAACCGCCTGAGCTTTGCCTTGACGCCAGAGGATATGCGAAGAAACTTAAAATTGATCATGCCGCAAATGCCTCAGGGTGAGGCTAAAGAAGATGAATTCTTCGGCAAACAAGAAGTTTTTCACAGCAGCTTTAGTTTGAAAGTACCCGTGCAAAGCACCGCCTCATTAGGAAATCAAGATATTCACCTAATCGTAGGATTACAAGGCTGTGCAGATGCGGGACTATGCTACCCCCCAG
>SHZO01000090.1 GCA_009692285.1 Gammaproteobacteria bacterium
ATTCATCATATTCATTAGTAGTTAGGGGAATACTTTCATCAAGCATTGTTGTCACAACATCAACAAAAGGGACATGAGCAATCAAACCTCGGTAATCTTGCGGCGCAATATTAGCAACAGCTCCAATTAAAAGCCCACCGGCACTGCCGCCCATGCCGAAAACTCGATTTGGATCCGCAACCTTTTCACGAACTAGAAAACGCGTAACATCAATAAAGTCAGTGAAACTATTTTTTTTATTAAAACGACGGCCATCCTCATACCAATCGCGGCCTAGTTCTTGCCCACCGCGTATATGAGCAATAGCATAAATGAATCCACGATCAACCAATGAAAAAATTGGAGATCTAAAATTTGGATCTGATGAAATCCCATACGCACCATAAGCATTCTGATAAAGAGGAGCCGTACCATCAAGCTTAGTGCCTTTGCGGTAGAGCAAAGATACAGGGATTTTTTTGCCATCGCGAGCAGGAGCCCAGCGGAACTCAATGACGTAGTGTGCACTGTCAAAGCCCCCTAATATTACCTCACGTTTTAGTTCAATTTGTTTACCACTTTGCATGTCGTAATCATAAGTTGTCGGAGGTGTAGCTGGAGAGGCATATATATATCGAAGTAAGGGCGTATCTGCTTCCGTATTACTACCCAAGCTCATAGTATAAGTTGAGTCTGGGGCATCTAATAAATAACCATGACCGTTAGACCACGAGTGAATATAGATTTTTTGCAAACCATGAACGCGTTCTGATACAGCTAAAAAGTTGTTAAATAATGAAAATCCTGCAATAAAAGTATCATTCTTTGCTGGAATAATATCTCGCCAAGAGTCACGATTTGCTAACAGTAATTTAGGAACTTCAATTATTCTGAAGTTTTTAGCCTTCCAGTTGGTACGAATAATAAATTTTTCGCCCAGGTCTTCTAGTTGGTACTCATGATTAAGTTCACGAGGAATAGCAATATTAAATTTCAGAGATGCATCATCGGCATTAGCGTAGCGATATTCTGTAGACACAGTACTTTGCGCTACTATGAATATATATTTTTCTGAATTAGACTTCTCTAAACTTAAATAGAAACTCTCATCATCTTGTTCATAAACTAATTCATCTTTTGAAACATTTTGTCCGCGGTAATGACGGTATATTTTATTTCCAAGTAGAGTTTGTGTATCTTTGCGTATATATAAAAGAGTTAGCTCATCGTTTGCCCATGCTAGTTCAGATTCAACATTTTCAATTTTATCAGGTAATATTTCACCAGAAGCTAGATCTTTAATTCGTACTACATGCTGGCGTCGTCCAACGGTATCCTCAGCAATTGCAGCCCAACGACCATTTTTGCTGATCTCTATTGAAGAGAGTTGGTAAAATTTATGACCAAATGCGCGCTCATTACAGTCAATTAAGATTTGCTCTTTTGCTTCCATAGAGCTAAGGCGGCGTGCATAGATTGGATATTCGCGCCCAATTTCATAACGTGTGTAGTAATAATAGCCGTTGCGGCGTTCTGGTACAGATGAATCATTTTGGTTGAGTCGCCCAATAATCTCGTTAAAAAGTTTTTCCTCAAGAGGCTTTAGGGGCTCCATGATCTTATCGCGATATGAATTTTCAGCCTTCAGATATTCAAGGACTGTCGAGTTTTTACGTAGATCATCGCGCATCCAATACCAAGGGTCACTGCGATTACCAAAGTCTGATGTCACTTCGAAAGTGCGCTTTAATGCGAGTGGCGTTGCTGCACTAGCTGCAAGATTAGCTAAAATATTTATTACAGCACCTATAAAAGATAATAAGAAGATGTATGGAATTTTTTTTTTATACATAACTTCACGTAGCTTCCGTAGCTAAAATTTCCATATTTTTAATGGTATTCTCGAAGCTTTCAGCTGGAGCAATAAGTAAGGTAGTAGCTGGAGAAGCATTCCAACGGGCTAATTTGTTACGTAGTTGCTCGCGTGAGCCTACTAAAGAAAGTGCATCTGCAAGTTCATCGGGTACAGCCATGACTGCTTCTTTCTGACGACCTGCTAACCAAAGGTCCTGAATTTTTTCTGCTGCTTCAGCATAGCCTGCAAGCTCTATAACTCTTTTATGGAAGTTTTCTTCTTTCGAACCCATTCCACCAATGTAAAGAGCTAATGTCTTTTTAATGGGAATCAATGCTGCTATAGGGTCTTCACTTAAGGAAAAATGCACAGATTGTAGAATTTCGAAATTTGGCTTACGTTGCGCGAGTGCTTGACTATATACATCAAAGCGATCAGGCGGCATCATAAAAGGGAACCAACCATCGAACGATGTGGCTGCGAGTTCGACGTTCTTCGGTCCTTCTGCCCCGAGAAAGATAGGGATATCGCGTCGTAGAGGATGAGTGATGCTCATTAATGCTTTGCCCTGCTGGGTTGACCCTGTGCTCATATAAGGTAATTGATATTGAGCACCCTCGAAGATAACAGGGGCTTCACGCGCTAGAATTTGTTTAAAAATAGCCAACCATTCGCGAGTACGTTCTAGTGGTTTTTTGAATGGCTGACCATACCAACCTTCTACAACTTGAGGTCCAGAGACTCCAATTCCCAAGCAAAGTCTACCATTGGAAATATGATCTAAAGTGATGGCGGTCATTGCAGCAGCAGCGGGCGTACGTGCGGATATTTGCATTATGGCTGTGCCAAGCTTTATGCGTGAAGTACGGGCAGCAATAGCCGCTAGTGGTGTAAATGCATCTGAGCCATAAGCTTCTGAGGTGCAAACAATGTCAAATCCAAAGTCTTCAGCTCGTTGCGCTAATTCTATAAAACGGTCGAGAGGTTTTGAGCCCCAGTAACCCATCGCAAGTCCAAGTTTCATGTATTTACAACCTTATATTTATTTACTATTCGACTCATAAAAAACATAGCAGCCAAAGAAATAAGAGATAAACTGGCGCAAAATATCAGCACTGGCACAGGGGTATTTGTGCTGGTGAGTCCCATGGACTGTACCGCTATCGCTGCCATTGCTTGTTGCGAAAATCCAATAAGACCGGACGCTATACCAGGAAATCCTGGTGATAGTCGTACAGCTTTGGCTGTAACGTGTGGTAACGCCAGCCCTTGCGCAAAGGCAAGCGGCAGCATTGGTCCAAACCAGAATAAAGGATCGGTATAGCCAGTGAGTACGAAAACTAAAGCTATACAGGCTGAAACAGCCTGAAGTACCGTCCCAAATCGTGCAACACGTTCTAATTCGTTCTGAGTACTTAAGCGAGATACATATAAATTACCTAAGAAATAACCAGTAGACATCAGCAATATATATAAGCCAAAGTCAGTGGCTGGGCGATGTAGCATTTCACTCATGATGTACGGGGCAACTGAAATGAAACCCAAATAAAGAGCATATATGATGCCAGCATCAATGGCGCAAGACATAAAAACGGGCGTGCGCATTATATTCAGTGATTGACACCCGACTTGTCTTAAAGTCATTGATTCATGGCTAATTAATCTAGTTTCAGGTAGAGACCTTAGCGCAGCAATACTTATGATTATCGATATACCCAGCATCATTAAAAATGTTGCCTGCCAGCCGAAGTTATCAGTAATTAATCCTCCGAGATAAGGTGATATAGAAGTACCAACCATCATCCCCAGTGTTAATAGAGCCAATGCTTTGGCGAGGCGCCAGTCATCGTAAATATCTCCTAGTATCGCACGAGCCACGGTGGCATTCGCAGCGCAGCCGAGAGCTTGAATTGCACGGGCTAGAATCAATAGTTCTAATGTAGGTGCAAAAGCTGCTAGAGCAGATCCAATAAAAAATGTTGCTAACCCAACAAGTAAAACAGGTCGTCGGCCATAGCGATCAGATAAAGGGCCTGTGAAGGGGATACCCACTGCAAAAGCAAATAGAAACACACTAATCACGGCTTGTGTGGCTGAAGTACTTCCGCCAAATTCTGCACGGATTGCCGGTAAGGCGGGCATTAACAATAAAGTAGAGACTGGGCCTAAGGCGCCGCAAGCAGCAAGTAGTAACGTCAGGTTTGCGCCAGCTTTTTTCTCTACGGCGACCATAAATTAAATGCCGTACTGTTGGCGGTAAGCGCGTAGAGGCTCTAAATGTTCAGTCTTTAAAGCTGTATTTTGTACGAGTGGCTGCTCTAAGGCTTCAATTAAATTATCCAAGGTCAATAGGCTCACACAATTTAAACCAAATTCCGCTTCTACCTCTTGTATGGCAGAGAGCGTCCCTTGACCGCGTTCTTGACGATCTAGTGCTAGTAAAACTCCGACTGGTATAGCTCCTGCAGCAAGAATAATTTCAACAGATTCACGAATTGCCGTACCTGCAGTAATGACATCATCAACAATCACTACACGACCCGTAAGTTGTGTTCCTACAATTTGCCCACCTTCGCCATGATCTTTAGCTTCTTTGCGATTAAAAGACCATGGAACGACACGGCCATGTTGTGTAAATAAGCTTACGGCAGTACTGGAGACTAGAGGGATGCCTTTGTAAGCCGGACCAAATAGCATGTCAAAGGGTAATTCAGAATTTGTAAGTGCAGCGGCATAACACTGTCCCAATAAGGCCAATGCTGCACCATCATTAAATAAGCCCGCGTTAAAGAAGTACGGACTCTCGCGTCCTGATTTGAGTGTGAACCGACCAAAGCGAAGGGCAGATTGGGCGAGTGCGAGATCGATGAAATTGAGTTGATAAGGCTGCATGCCGCTATCATATCGCGATGCGCATCATTACCTTGAACGTAAATGGGATTAGGTCAGCTGCCAATAAGGGCGCCTTTGTTTGGTTGCGGGAGCAGAATCTAGATATCTTGTGCCTACAGGAGACTAAGGCTCATGAGCCGCAGTTAGTCGGCTACGATGTTGATATGCCTGGTTTTCACAAGTATTTTTGTGATGCCGAGCGTCCAGGCTATGCGGGGGTTGCTTTATATAGCCGCCGTGAGCCCGATAGAGTTATCCGTGGTTTTGGAGTGCCAGAGTTTGACCGTGAGGGGCGCTATTTAGAAGCGCATTTTGGCGAGTTAGCCGTGGTCTCATTGTATTTGCCCTCAGGCTCATCAGGTCCCGAGAGGCAAGAGTCTAAGTTTCGGTTTTTGGAGGCTTTCATGCCGCATTTGCGTGAGTTGAGGAAGCGCTCTTGTGAATATATTCTATGTGGTGATTGGAATATTGCACATCGTGAGATTGATCTGCGTAATTATAAAGGCAATCGTAAAAACTCCGGATTCTTACCCGCAGAGCGCGCATGGCTTGATGACTTATTTGGAGATGCTGGTTATCTTGATGCGTTTCGTGAAGTAACTCAAGCGCCGGATCAATATACGTGGTGGTCTAACCGAGGCCAGGCGCGCGCAAAAAATGTAGGGTGGAGGATAGATTATCAAGTAGTGAGCGCGGGCCTTAAGGGCATCACTAAAGGCGCAAGTAT
>SHZO01000091.1 GCA_009692285.1 Gammaproteobacteria bacterium
GCCTTTGCAGCTCGTGCCAGTGAGCGTCGCCGCCTTTGATATCGCACTTCGTAGCGCCTATGAGGCCGACTCTGACCCTCAGTTTGCCATGGGAGACTTGGAAGAAAATACTGACCTAACTTTCTTAGCCCAAGATTTGCCAGAACAGACTGATCTACTAGATAGCAAAGATGACGCACCCGTCATTCGATTAATTAATGCACTACTGACTCAATCGATTAAAGATAATGCCTCTGATATTCATATCGAACCTTTTGAAAATAGACTAGTAGTGCGCTTCCGTATTGATGGCGTATTGCACGAAGCGCTACAAACTCGTCGAGCTGTGGCGTCTTTAATCGTCTCAAGAATTAAAGTCATGTCCAAACTTGATATCGCTGAAAAACGCCTCCCCCAAGACGGCAGAATGAGTTTGCGCGTTGCCGGTCGGGCAGTAGATGTGCGCGTCTCGACGATTCCCTCAGGACACGGTGAACGCGTAGTGCTGCGTTTGCTAGATAAACAAGCGGGCCGATTAAACCTAGAGCAGTTAGGCATGAACTCAGAAGCCGCTACACTTATTGACGCCTTAATTCATAAACCCAATGGAATTCTACTGGTTACTGGCCCCACCGGCTCAGGCAAAACAACCACACTGTACGCAGCCTTAAGTCGTTTGAATGATGCCACACGCAATATAATGACCGTGGAAGATCCAATCGAGTATTACATCGATGGTGTTGGGCAGACACAAGTCAACACTAAAGTTGAAATGAGCTTTGCACGCGGCCTAAGAGCAATTCTTAGGCAAGATCCAGATATTGTGATGGTGGGAGAAATTAGAGATTTAGAAACCGCTCAGATTGCTGTACAAGCCTCACTCACCGGACACTTAGTACTCTCAACTTTGCACACGAATACCGCAGTAGGAGCTGTGACGCGCTTGCGCGATATGGGCATTGAACCTTTCCTTTTAGCCTCAAGCTTAATTGGGGTAGTTGCACAACGTCTGGTACGCACTGTGGACAAGACAATGTGCGAATCGTATTCAGCAAGTGAGATTGAAAGGCAGCAATTGAATATTGATCGCCATGCTCCTCCAACCATGCTGTATCGACCAAAAATTTCAACTGTAGGTGCTGCTGGCACGGGCTTTCGCGGCCGCAGTGGTATCTATGAGTTAGTCGCTTTAGATGATGCGCTACGCACCATGATTCACGACGGTGCTCCAGAGCAAGAACTAGAGCGGTACGCACGACTCACATCCCCCTCTATTCGAGAAGATGGTCGTATTAAGGTATTGCGCGGCGAGACAACGCTTGAAGAAGTGTTACGTGTCACGCGTGAGGATTAAATGAGCGCCTTTGAATATACGGCGCTCGATGTCGCCGGGCGTGAACAGCGCGGCGTCCTTGAGGGCGATAGCCCCAAACAAATCCGTCAGTTGTTGCGCGAACAACAATTACTGCCTTTGAATATTAACGAAGTCGCTGCGCAACAGGCGCGAGGCAATGCGGGGTGGTTTCGTTTCGGTAGTGGAATTAACGCTACAGAAGTAGCACTACTTACAAGGCAACTGGCTACTTTAGTGCGTGCAGGTTTACCCCTTGAAGAATCTTTACTTGCTGTCTCTCAACAATCTGAAAACCCTGCAGTGCAGCGCGTACTCGCTGGTGCTCGTTCCCGTGTTATGGAAGGCCATTCCTTGGCTCATGCACTAGCAGATTTTCCAAAAGTATTCCCTGAAATATACCGCGCTACAGTAGCTGCAGGAGAGCAATCTGGACGCTTAGGAGTTGTATTGGAACGCTTGGCTGACTATACCGAGAACCGCGATCATTTAAGGCAGCGCGTCATGGGTGCCATGCTCTACCCCATCGTATTAACGATAATGTGTTTAGGTATCATTGGTGGTCTATTAACCTATGTCGTCCCAAAAGTTGTAGACGTTTTTGCATCGAGCAAGGCTAAGCTACCTTTGATGACACGTATGCTGCTCGAAGTGAGTGACTTTTTACGTAATTACGGGTTGTGGTTGCTCTTGATTTTAGTGTTGACTACGGTCCTATTTTTACGATGGGTGGATAACCCTAAATCACGTTTTAAAGTAGATCTTTGGTTGCTGCGCTTACCGTTTATAGGACGTTTGCTACGTGGCTTTAATAATGCGCGCTTTGCTCGTACTTTCAGCATCCTCACAAATAGTGCGGTGCCTGTATTAGACGCCTTGCGCATTTCTGGTAGCGTAATCACCAATTTACCCATGCGCTCAGCTATCAATGAGGCCACAGACAGAGTACGCGAAGGCTCTCCTATTGGGCGCTCACTGAGTAAAAGCAAATTATTCCCCCCCATGACAGTGCATTTAATCTCAAGCGGAGAGTCCAGCGGAACACTTGGCAGCATGCTCGAACGTGCTGCTGAGAATCAAGAGAGGGAACTCGACAGCACACTCACTACTCTGATCGGGTTATTAGGACCCATGTTGATTATTATCATGGGATTATTTGTGCTTGCTATTGTGTTTGCAATGCTTTTACCAATCTTTGAACTTAATACCCTGATACGTTAGAACGCTCTCAAATAGGGCATGACTCATACCTATATTAAAAGGTTATTACAGAACTACTGTCACCGCAAATCTCTAGGTAGGCAAGCCATTGCTCAATAATAAACTATACCTATGATTACGCTACACCTAATGATAGGAGATAAAAATATAGAATAAAGATTAAATCAACTTTCTAATCACACTACACTAATAGCGTATTAGCGAGCCCAAGCGTGCGAGAGCGAGGCTGAGAGAACCAACCATTGCGCCCACAACCACAGGGACAACTAAACTTTCGTAAACTGGATCGATTCGCCAAGCGCATCGATTTATATTTTCGTATTTTAGGTGTTATTTTTTTTGAATTCAGCAACTTTAAAACATAACCACTCACAGCTCCGGGGGCGAGGCGCAGTTTCAATACTGGCATCTCTGTTATTGCCTAGCCATGCTTAGATCAGGCCCATTGCAGGCTTACCCAAACTACCCGCTCCACGACGTAAAACCCCGACAACGACACCTTCTATAACCAGCGGGTCTTCGCGTAAATTGACACGTATAGGCTCAAAGTCCACGTTCTCTGGCATAAGCCACACGGTGGAGCCTTCTTGCTTGTAGCGTTTAACCGTAACCTCGTTTTCTAGTCGTGCAACGATAATCTGCCGGTTACGAACTTCAGGAGTGCGGTGCACAGCGACTAGATCACCATCTAGAATACCGGCATCCTTCATGGACATACCGGTAACCTTGAGTAGGTAATGAGGTTTAGGAGAGAAAATATCTGGATCAATATTAAAATGGGCTTCTATATTTTCTTCTGCGAGAATAGGCTTGCCTGCGGCCACACGTCCGATGAGCGGCAGACCGATCTGTTCGCGCAGTATGTCTTTGAGTTGAATGCCCCGCGAGGTACCCGGCATCAGTGCAATAACGCCCTTTCGGGCCAGTGCGCGCAGATGCTCCTCAGCGGAATTAGCAGACTTAAAGCCCAACTCCTGCGCAATTTCAGCGCGTGTGGGTGGCATTCCAGTTTCTGCAATGGCGCGCTGAATGAGGCGGAGGATTTCGGTTTGGCGGGGGGTTAGATCTGACATATAGCACCTCTGTTTATACATACAGTACCTGTGATTACATCCAGTAACAAGCCCCTACCCACCAATTTCGATGTAATTGTCATCGGTGGTGGCCATAACGGCCTAACCTGCGCCTGTTACTTAGCGCAAGGCGGCCGACGCGTGCTCGTACTCGAGCGCCGCAGCATCGTGGGTGGCGCGGCGGTAACGGAAGAATTTGCCCCAGGCTTTCGAAATTCCACCGCGAGTTACACTGTCAGCCTTTTAAACCAAAAAGTTATCAAAGATCTAAAACTTGCTGAACACGGCCTGCAAATTTTAGAGCGCCCGATGCAGAACTTTTTACCACTACCGAATGGCGATAGTTTTAGTGCCGGCCCTAATACTCAAGCCACGATAGCTGAATTGCGTCGCTACAGCGCACGCGATGCCGATCGCTTACCTCTTTTCTATGCCCTACTTGAGCGTGCAGTGAAATTACTACGCGGAATGCTGATGCGTGTACCACCCACTGATTTAAAACGTTTTGGTGATCTTTGGGAAGCCCTACGATTTGGACATGAACTACGCGCTCTACCCTTAGCAATACAAGCGGAGTTGCATGAATTTTTTACCCGTAGCGCAGGTGAAATCTTAGACCACTGGTTTGAGACTGATGCAATCAAAGCTTTATTTGGTTTTGATTCAGTAGTAGGCAGTTACGCAAGCCCCTACACCCCAGGCAGCGGTTATGTGCTGCTGCATCATGCCTTCGGCGAGGTCAATGGGAAAAGCGGCGTATGGGGCCATGCTGCAGGTGGTATGGGGTCAATAACACAAGCTATGGCGCAAGAAGCGCGCCGCTTAGGGGTGCAGATAGAATGTGATGCAGGGGTGCGACGGATCCTCACAACACGCTATGCAGGCATACCCGCAAAGCGTGCTCGAGCTACAGGCGTTGAGTTAGAGGATGGCCGTGTTTTTCAAGCGCCGGTGCTAGCATCAAATCTTGGTCCAAAATCTCTATTTCTATCGCTACTTGAGCCCACTGATTTACCTGAGGATTTCTTGCGGCAGATACAAAAATTTAGAGTGGCTTCTGCAACCTTCCGCATGAATGTTGCACTCTCTGAGTTACCGAAATTTACTTCACAACCGAGCCGCAGGGATACTTTGCACTTAAGCGCAGGGATCATCATGGCGCCCTCCCTAACCTATATGGATCACGCCTATGCTGAGGCACGCTTATACGGGATATCACGATCCCCAATCATCGAGATGCTCATTCCCTCAACCTTAGATGACTCGCTCGCCCCGCCGGGGTTGCACGTAGCGAGCTTGTTTTGTCAACATTTCAACTATCAATTGCCCAACGGGCGTAGCTGGAATGATGCTATAGAACGACAATCTGCAATAGATTTAGTTCTAAATACTGTAAATAATTATGCACCTAATTTCCGACAGAGTTTACTAGGTCATTCTGCTTTATCACCTTTAGATCTTGAGAAAATATTTGGTCTTGTTGGAGGAGATATTTTTCATGGTTCATTGGGATTAGATCAACTTTGGGCAGCACGCCCTGCACTCGGATACGGTGACTATCGGACACCTGTGGCAGGATTATATCTTTGCGGATCAGGTGCACATCCCGGCGGAGGTGTGACAGGCTTACCAGGACATAATGCCGCCAAAATTATTTTACGTACAACTTAAGATTAAAATGCGTATTCTTCACACATTGTTTTCACGTGGCTTTGCTGGTACGGAGCGTGCAACTGCTGAGATGTGCAATGCTTTGTGCGAAGACCATGCGGTTTTACTCGTACTCAGTAGCCGTCATCGTGACTCAACAGGAGCT
>SHZO01000092.1 GCA_009692285.1 Gammaproteobacteria bacterium
ATATCGGTGGCCATACCGCAACCATGGATGTAAGCCATAAGGGCCAACACTATGCCATTGATACGGGGTTTATTGTCTTCAACGACTGGACTTATCCTAATTTTATTTCATTGCTTGAACAAGTTGGAGCAAAATGGCAATTTTCAGATATGAGTTTTTCACTAAGTTGCGAACGCTCTGGACTTGAATACAATGGAACCTCGCTTAATTCATTGTTTGCCCAACGTCGTAATATTATAAAGGTGTCATTTTTATGCATGATTCGAGATATATTTCGCTTTAACAGAGGCTGTAAAATTTTACTCCGTGCACCAGAGACAGGTATTACTTTAGGTGCCTATCTGCATCGCGAAGGTTTTACAAGTTCTTTTGCCGAATACTATATTTTACCTATGGGCCGAGCTATTTGGTCAGCTACGGCTTCAGCGATATTAAATTTTCCTGCTAAATTCTTTGTAGATTTTTTTTACCAACATGGTTTTTTAAATATAACTAATCGTCCCGTATGGAGAACTATACAAGGCGGCTCGCGCGAATATGTACGACGTCTGATTTCACCATTTAAAGAAAGAATACGTCTTAGCAGTCCAGTTCAAACTGTGATAAGAGACCCTGGCGGCGTCAGGATACGCAGCAAAGGCGAAGAAAGTAGCTATGACTACGTATTTTTTGCCTGCCACAGCAACCAAGCCCTTAATCTTCTTAATTCACCAAGTGTTGCCGAGCGCGAAATTCTTGGTTGTTTCCCATACCAAGAAAACGAAGCTATTTTGCACACTGACACACGGATGCTGCCACGCACGCGATTAGCAAGAGCTGCATGGAACTACCACCTGCTAAAGTCGAAACAAGAACGCGTTGCCCTGACTTACGATATGAGTTTGCTACAGTCCCTAGGGGCTGGAACAAAATTTATGGTTACGTTGAACCGTGGCACTGATATTGATCAAGCAAAGATTTTAGGACGCTATGTATACCATCATCCTGTATATACCCCCGTAGCCGTAACGGCACAGATACGTCGTACAGAAATTAGTGGTTCACAACGGAGTTTTTATTGTGGTGCTTACTGGCGCTATGGTTTTCATGAAGATGGCGTAGTTAGTGCGCTTTGGGCACTGCAAGATTTTGCTAGGCTTACTGGAAGCGTTATTCCTGATATTCTGCACACAAAACCACTGACAAGATGAGCGCCCAGATAAACAGCGCTCTTTACATTGGCCACATTGGCCATCGGCGTTTTGGACCAAGACGTAATGCGTTTAGATATCGTATTTTCCTAATGTTCATTGACCTACAAGAACTACCTAATCTATTTACCTCACGCTGGCTTTGGTCGGCTAGACGCCCAGCATTAGCATGGTTTCGTCGTGCTGATTTTTTAGGTGATCCTGGAATTCCTTTGGATGAGGCTGTCCGCATACGAGTTGCCAAAACAACTGGTATACGACCAGAAGGCCCGATACGCTTGCTAACCCACTTAAGGTATTTCGGCCACAACTTCAATCCAGTGAACTTCTACTTTGTCTATGATGCTTCTGGAAAACTAGTAGAAAATATTGTTACTGAGATTACTAATACACCATGGGATGAGCGTCACACCTATGTATTGTCGGTCAGTACTGCAGATCGTGAAGGAGCTGCGATATTCCGCTGGCAGTTTGATAAAAAATTTCATGTTTCACCGTTTTATCCGATGGATATGCACTATGACTGGCGATTTACTGAACCCAGTGAAAATTTGAATGTTCATATGGAAAGTTGGCGAGAAAATATCTTGCAGTTTGATGCTACGCTGACACTCAAACGTACTCCAATCAGCGCTGCGAACCTTGCTAGGGTATTAATCTGCTATCCTCTAATAACATTGCAAGTAACCTTACTAATATATTGGCAAGCATTACGTTTAATACTTAAACGTACGCCTTTTTTTACGCATCCTGATAAGTTACCTAACCCCACTAAAGCTCTAGAGAAATGATAATTTCACAATCATCTTTACTCGCAAAATTTGGGCGCAAGCTCTTACTTCACCAACTAGAAAAATTATGTGAGGGTGAATTACTACTGATTGAGCCTAATGGCCAGCAGCATCGCTTTGGTATGCGAACGCAACACTTAAATATATCTGTCACCCTTCACGTAAATAATACGCAGTTTTTTGCAGATGCGGTTTTTAGTGGGACCGTTGGTGCTGGTGCGTCTTATATTGCGGGTCTATGGAGCTGCAATGATCTAACAAAATTAGTACGCATATTTGTAGCTAATCGCGATCTAATGAACGGCTTAGATAACGGTTGGACATTTCTGAGCAGCCCAATTCTGCGCTTAGGTCATTTCTTAAACAGAAATAATCGCCAAGGCAGCGTGCGCAATATTGCTGCACATTATGATATTGGTAATGCCTTGTATGAAACAATGCTTGACCCAACCATGGCCTATTCATGCGCCATCTTCCAGAGCGAAAAAAGTACCTTAGAAGAAGCACAGTTGACGAAATTTGAAGCAGTATGTCGCAAACTAGACCTTCAGTCACAAGATCGAGTAATTGAAATTGGTACTGGCTGGGGTGGTTTAGCAATCTACGCAGCTCAACATTACGGCTGTCATGTCACAACCACCACTATTTCGCGTGAGCAGTACGACTACGTAGCAAAAAAGATTGCTGTTTTAGGTTTGAATGATCGCGTTAACCTACTTCTACAGGACTACCGCACTCTCGAAGGCACCTATGACAAAGCAATATCAATTGAAATGATCGAGGCAGTTGGCGCGCGTTACTTGAACCAGTATTTAAAAAAATGTTCAGCCCTACTTGAGCCACATGGCGCCATGCTGTTACAAGCTATTACGCTACAAGACCAGTTTTATTCTCAAGCAATAAATTCAGTTGATTTTATACAAAAATTTATTTTTCCCGGTAGCTTTATTCCAAGTATAAATATAATTTCAAAATCACTTTCTCAGGCGACTGATTTTAAAATCTCTCACTTAGAAGATATAGGCCAAAATTACGCTCGCACTCTGCAAGAGTGGCGCACTAGATTCTTTGTCAATATTGATAAAATTTATGCTTTAGGTTACCCAAAAAGTTTTATTAGAATGTGGGAGTTTTATCTTTGTTACTGCGAAGGTGGTTTTGAAGAGCGTCAATTAGGTGACGTGCAAATACTTCTCACAAAACCAAGATATCGACATGCGCCATTAATTTCTACATCATGATACGCAAACCCAATACACCTCTCAGTCAGCTTGTAGAACTATTTGGCCCAGAGCTGATCACCACCGATGAAATTGCACTAGAAGCTATAAATACAGATCAAAGAAAAATATTTAAAGGTAAAGCGCTTGCACTAGCTTTACCCAAAAACACTCCTGATATTATAAAAATTCTGAAATTCTGCTATGCACAAAAGATTGCTGTAGTACCTCAAGGTGGTAATACCGGATATTGTGGTGCAGCAACTCCCGATGAAACTGGCACTCAATTAGTACTGAGCTTAAGACGTATGAATAAAGTACGAAGCATTGACCCAGTAAATAACTCCATAGTAGTCGAGGCAGGTTGTATTTTGGCTGATGTACAACGCGCTGCAGAGGAAGTAGACAGATTCTTTCCCTTAAGCTTAGGGGCTGAGGGCAGCTGCCAAATTGGGGGTAACCTGTCCACTAACGCAGGGGGAGTGAATGTGCTGCGCTATGGCATGACCCGAGATTTAGTACTAGGGCTCGAAGTTGTCCTAGCTGACGGACGTGTTCTTAATAAATTAACCGCACTACGCAAAGACAATACCGGTTATGACTTACGGCATCTATTCATAGGCGCTGAAGGCACGCTCGGGGTGATCAGTGCAGCATGTTTAAAGTTATTTTCTGCTCCAAAGTCCATAGCCACTGCATTTGTTGCGATTCCAGATGTCAACGCTGCGATCAAGTTATTAACTAAACTACGCAGCAGCAGTGGTGATCTCATCAGCTCACTTGAGCTTATTCCTCATATCGGATTAGAACTTGTTCTAAAACACATTGAGAACACAAGAGCGCCCCTAGTAATACCCTCTCCATGGTATGTTCTTTGTGAAATTACTAGTGCCCAGGTTACCGAGCCTCTAGTACAACGCTTAGAGGAAATACTTACTGCTGCCCTAAAGAATGGATTAATAAGTGATGCTGCTATAGCGCAAAATGAACGTGAGCGCCAAGCCTTCTGGCGTATTCGTAAACACATCCCTGAAGCACAAAGGCACGAAGGCCATAGCATAAAACATGATATATCAGTTCCAATTAATTATTTACCAAGCTTTGTAAAGCAAGCAAGCGCGTGGGTAGCACAAAATGTTCCCGAAGCATTATTGGTCTGTTATGGACATGTGGGCGATGGAAATCTGCACTTTAACATTAATGAGCGGCGCGAAAATAATCAACGCAAAGGCACTAACCAAAATACACTTGCGAACAACCTCACTAAAGACTATCTCGTGGCGTATGAAGCTAATATTCAACGTGCCATCCATGATTTCGTATCTAGCTACAACGGTAGTTTCAGCGCTGAGCACGGTATTGGGAAACTCAAGGTAGATGAGCTAGAGCACTATACCGAAACTGCTGAGCTAGACATGATGCGCTCAATTAAGAAAATATTTGACCCAAAAGGGATAATGAACCCAGGTAAAGTGTTACGTGGGCATAATTAAAGAGCACTCCCTAACGCTAATGCACGCAATGTTGCGCGTGCAAAACCTACGGCGCTCTTTAGATTTTTATTGTGGAATCCTCGGACTTAAAGAAATCCGCCGCATTACTTTTCAGGACCCACCACATACTTTAGTATTCTTGGGTAACCCTGCAGGCACAATGAATACACTAGGCGCAATGCAAATTGAACTGTGGCATGACAGTCTTGAGCAGGATAATACGACCGCCTTACCTTCTGGAAACTCCTCAGGGCATATTGGAATTGAGGTTACAGATCTGGTCAATTGCGTAAGAAAATTAGCTGCAGCCGGCATTCATATAGAACAATACCCTACTGCACTACGTGTAGGGGGGCGTTTAATTGCATTTATTCGTGATCCAGATGGGCATGAAATTGAATTGCTCGCGAATGAATAAAACTATTGCTATCATAATTTTTAATATTAGGGCCAAAACTTATGCTTACGACAGCACACGATAAAGATTCTTGGCCGCGGCCGGCAATTGCTTGGTACATGATAATCATCCTAATGCTCGCCTACATTCTTTCATTTATTGATCGTGTAATCCTAGGATTGTTGGTAGGGCCTATCCGAGCAGATCTGGGCATTAGTGAGACACAAATGAGTCTACTCTACGGTTTTGTATTCGCTATTTTTTACACTGGTGTTGGTGTTCCTATTGCATGGGCCATTGATCGCTATAACCGCCGGAATATTATTTGCACAGGCGTTTTTATATG
>SHZO01000093.1 GCA_009692285.1 Gammaproteobacteria bacterium
GTGGCTTTTAATCATGACGAAGCTGCATTTGCTGGTGGTTTGCGTGGTGAAGCAGTTGAAATGGTTCGTTGCGAAACTGTAGATCTTGAAGTACCTGCTACAGCAGAATGGGTGCTCGAGGGCGAGGTGATCACAGATGAACTCGAGGCAATAGGTTGGCATTCTAATCCAGTTGGTTATTACGATCGCGTTCAGGTATTTCCAATTGTGCGGATTAAGTGCATTACACATCGGCATAAACCCATATGGCATGCAACCATGGAAATGGTTCCGCCATTTGATCACAACTATATCGCCTTGCTACCTGTTGAAGGAGAAGTGCTATCTGACCTGCGACGCAAGATTCCTGAAGTACACGATGTCGCTGTGACACCTAACATGTGTTATATCGTGCAACTCTCCGTTGATGGCGCACAGAAACCACATCCAGGTTTTGGTAAATATGTGCTGCATGCGGTGTGGGGCTCAGCAGGCCGCTGGGGGCGCACAGCAAAACTAGTGATTGTTGTAGGGCCGGATGTAGATCCTTATGATTTAAAGCAAGTTGAGTGGGCCATGATGACGCGGTGGCAACCTGCCAAAGACTCCATTATCCAACCCGATGGTATACCGATGGTACTCGACCCTTCCTGCGAAAAATCTGCACAGTTTGGGGCATTCCGTTCAGATCAAATGGGAATTGATGCCACCATAAAAATTCCTGAACGCTTTACTGAGTATCCAGAAGTTTCATTGGCTGATCCAGTACAAGTAGCTGAGATTGCGAAGAAACTTGCTGGCATAGTGTGAAATCTTACACCGAAGAGCACTTTAACAAAGAGTACTACCAAAAATTTTATAAGGATGGGCGTACCTCTGTTATCACGCAAGCACAGATGACAGCACGTGCAAATCTAATTGCGGCATATGCAAAACATGTTGATTGCCCCGTGCGTAGTATTTTAGATGTAGGCTGTGGTGTGGGCTTGTTGCGCGTCCCTTTAATGCGCGCATTACCTAAAGCCCGTTATACAGGGGTAGAGTTCAGCGCTTACTTATGTAAAAAGTATGGGTGGATGCGAGGTAATATCATTAATTTAAAATTAAAAAAACCAGCTGACTTGCTAGTGTGCTATGACGTGATGCAATATTTAGATGACAGTAGTGCTGCACGTGCCTTATCTAATTTTTCAAAAATATGTCGGGGTATTTTATATTTCAGCGCTCTGACACGCCTTGATTGGAAGGAAAACGCTGATAAATCACGTACCGATCAAGCGGTTTTCATGCGTAGTGCGCAGTGGTACCGAACGCGCTTAAAGAAAAACTTCCGTTCAGTTGGGGCGGGGTTTTGGATTTACCGTGCTGCACCGCTGATAACTTGGGAGATGGAAACAGCCAGTTAGGTTTTGTCTAAGCCCCTTGGGGGTAATAGTTTGTACATCACTGGCGTTACTAAGCGAGCCAATAAGGTGGAAGTAATTAACCCACCAATAATCACCCAAGCCATAGGAGAGTACAATCCTATTTTTTGTAGTGCTAATGGTAGCAATCCGGCAATAGCTGTTGCTGAGGTGAGTAAAATAGGCAAAAAACGTATTTCACCTGCACGCTCAATAGCGTCATCCAGCGTTACGCCCTCCGCTCGTAATTGATTAGTGAAATCAACAAAGAGAATAGAGTTCTTTATTTCTATACCTAGCAATGCAATAAAACCGATACTTGCAGTAAAAGAAAGATCATTGCCACTGATAAGCAACATAAGCATACCACCGAGAATTCCAAGCGGAACAACAGTTAGTACGATTAACGTAGAGCGTAGGCTTCCGAACTCTAAAATTAAAATTGCGAATATTCCAAAAATAGCCACAATTATTGCCGCACCAATCCCACCAAAAGCCTCTGCGCCAGCTTCGGCATCACCTCCAAGGACATACTGGTATCCAAGGGGCCATTGCATATCATTAAGTTTTTTTGCAACTGCTTTAGTTACTTGAACAGTATTATGCCCACGTTGAACTTGGGAATTTATTGTTACTGAACGCTCACGATTATAGCGTGCAATAAGTACAGGGGCTTTTTCAAAACGTAGCTCTCCAATTTGGTTAATGGGTAAAGACTCGCCACTAAGTGTTGCCACGGTAGCTTGCTCGAGAGAATTTAGATCTGCTCTGTGAGAAAGTTTAGGCCGGACAACGATCGGGTATCTTTCCCCATCTTTCTCTTGATAAATACTGACATTTAAGCCGGAAACAGAAAGGCGAGCAGCACGATCGATTTCTACAGCGGGCACTCCGAGTAGAGCGGCTTTTTGTGTGTCTGCTACGAGACGTAAATTAGTTCTTGAAAATTTAAGTGGATTTCGAACATCTCTTGTACCAGGAGTACCTTCAATCAAATTTTCTACAATACGTGAGAGGCGATCGAGTTCTATCAGATCCGGCCCTACAACGCGTACTGCGATCGGAGCAGATACGGGGGGGCCATTTAAAAATTCTTTGACGCTAATTCGGGCTCCAATATAGTTGTCTAATCTACCACGCAGGTTTTCAAGTATTTTTGGTGTTACAGAAACATCATATGATTTTAATATAGCGAAAACTTCCGCATAAGAAGCTGATTCATTACGCTGTAAATGATTATAATAAATCTTTGGGTTGCCGCGGCCTAGATTAGAAAAAGTAGATTGTACCTCTGGTATATTCTGTAGTTCTGATTCGACATAATGTAGAGCGCGATCTGTTTCAGAAAGGCTTGTGCCTGTTGGAGAATCAATCTGTACTAAAAAAATAGGTGTATCCGCTTTTGGAAATAAACTAGACCCAGTAACAGGAATTAATAAGAGACTGACTATTATCGACCCACCAATCGCTGATAAAGCTGTTATGCGCGGGCGTGCTAAGCAGTAATGGAGTGCAGGGCGATAATAACGATGAATACCAACCATAATATTTTGTAGTAAAGGATTTTTATTATCCGCGTAATTTTTTGGTAGGATGCGACTTGATAGAAAAGGTATAACGAATAAAGCAATTAATAATGATCCAACGATAGTTGCAACTACAGCAGTAGGTAATACACGAATAAATTTACCTGATGTACCTGGCAATGCGAGCAGTGGTAAGAAAGCAAATACTAATGTTGCCGTACAACCTAGTATTGCAATAACAATTTGCTGAGTGCCAATAAGTGCGGCTCGAGTTCGATCTAAACCTAGTCGTAAGTGCCGTGTAATATTTTCGACTGCAACAATCGAATCATCCACCAGTAAGCCAAGAGCTACTACAAACCCAGCTATAGAGAGCTGGTTAAGTGAGTAGCCTAAAAAATATAAAATAGTAATGCCAAAAGCCAGAGAAAGAGGAATTGAAATCATTACGATACTCGCCGCGCGCCATCCTAGAGGTAGTAGAGTTAACATGACAAGTGCTATAGCGAGTGAAAAATCGAAATATAAGCGATCGAGGCGCGCTTTAACGTTCTTTGATTGATCAAAGCCTAGCTCTATTTTAATGTTATTTGGTAGTGATTTTTTATAATCCGCGACCGCAGAAATAATAGATTTTTGCACATTAAGGATGTTGTATCCTTGTTTCATATTGGCAGTAATGAATACCGCCCGTTTCCCGTTATATCGACCGATGTATCCCCGCTGACCTTCTTCCCAACTAACTTTAGCGATATCGCAAACACGTAGCAGACGAGCCTCTATTACTTTAATTACTGTATTGCAAACTTGTTCTATGCTTTCATAGGCTCCCGTTGTCTTGAGGCTGAAGCTTCTAGGTCCAATATCAATAATTCCAGCAGGAATACTCGCATTCTCACTGTCAATTGCTTGTGTGACCTGCCCAGCAGTGATATGTAATTCAATCATCCGTTGTAAGTCCAACTCAACTCTAAGTTCACGTGGTGGGTAAGCCCAGCTTTCGGCAGTACGGATACCATTAATACTTTTAAGCAAATCTTTGAGGTTGCGAGCTGCATCTTCAAGTTTGTGATATGGCGCTTCTTCAGATATTAGAGCGTATTGCACAATATTAACTAAACTTGGACTAAATTTTATGATGCTTAATTCACGTAGTTCTGCTGGTAGAGTTGGACGCAATGCATTAATTTCTCTTACAACTTCATCATATTTTTTATCAGCATTTGTCGAGGCGTTAAATTCTATAACTGTAAATGACACGCCGTCCGCGGCAAAGGTTTCAATTTTCTGGATATCGTCTAATTCTGCTAGACGATCTTCAATTGGTTTGGATATGAGGCGCTCTAGATCTTTAGGATCAGTACCAGGCATCACTGCTACGATATTAAAAGCTGAAATTTTAAAAGACGGATCTTCCTCTCGTGGTATCGCTATAAATGCGTACCAACCGATGACAATGAAACATAGAAAAGTGACTAACGTAAATTGATAGCGGCGGATTGGAAATTCCAGGATCGACATATTCTCAATTCTGTAAGCGAACGGGGTCTTGATCTGACAAATACTCTGCGCCTAGGGTGATGACCTGTTCACCTACCTGTAGTCCTGTAAGTAGTGCAACTTTTTGGTCTGTTAGGAATGCAATGCGTACTCGACGTTTATATGCACGGCCGTTCTTAAGTGTGAAGACGCTAGCTTCGTCGCCCTGTCCTTCTACGATCGCAGCAATTGGAACATAAGTAAGACTGTTGTTTGTTCCAGCGGCAGGCACAATATTTAATTTTGCTACTAGACCTAAAGCGAAGTTGAGATCTTTTTCAGACAAAAGTAATTTGATTATGAACAAACCGCTTTTTGGTTCAGCAGCACCTGCTATTTCGCTTATATTTGCTGGGAAAGTTTTGTCAGGGTAAGCATCTAGGCTGACTGTAGCAATATCCCCTATAGCTAAATGTACTACATCACGGTCTGCGATCGCAGCACGAACTATATAGCCTCGATCTGCACTAGCAAAAATCAAAACGGGCTGTCCTGCTGGTATGAGCTCATTAGCCTCACTTAATGTTCTCAAAACAACACCTGCGCGAGGTGCAGTGATGGTGGAGTAGCCTAAGTTAAACCGTGCAGCATTCAGTGCCGCATGAGCGATAGCAGATTGAGTACGTAAATTTTGAAGTTGCTCTAGACTGATAACTTGATCAGCTTGAAGACGTTCGCCCCGTTCCAAATCACGTTTTGCTTTGGCCCTGTTTTGCTCAGCCACTTCGAATTGAGCATTGACCTCTGTTAGCTGTAGAGTCGCTAGGATTTCACCTTTGCGTACACGCTGCCCAGCCTGCGCTGAAAAACTACGCACTATACCGCTAGTCTTGAAAGATAAACGCATTTCATCTTGTGTGCTGAGTAAGCCATTGGCTTTTATGGATGGGCGTGC
>SHZO01000009.1 GCA_009692285.1 Gammaproteobacteria bacterium
AGGGTGGAGGATAGATTATCAAGTAGTGAGCGCGGGCCTTAAGGGCATCACTAAAGGCGCAAGTATTGATACTGCACACAGATTCTCTGATCATGCTCCTGTGACTATTGACTATGATTATATTTTCTAGTTTTTTTCTAAAGCCCCGCATTATTTCTATGTTCGCTCTGGGATTTTCTGCTGGGTTGCCATTTATGTTGGTATTCAGCACTCTTTCAGCATGGTTAACTCAGTCTGGAATTAAGCGCGCCACCATTGGTATGCTCGCATGGGTTGGCATCGCCTATAGCTTAAAATTTCTTTGGTCGCCGATAGTAGATCAATATCGTTTACCATTTATTGGTAAACTATTAGGGCAGCGTCGCAGTTGGATTTTTATTGGTCAGTGTGGCATTGTTTTTGGATTAATAAATATTTCTTTTAGCGACCCTGCTGTTAGTATCCTACGCGTAGCAACATTCTCTCTAGTCGTCGCTTTTTTCTCAGCTACACAAGATATTGCACTAGATGCTTGGCGTATTGAATCTGCACCACCTGAGATGCAAGGCGGGATGGCTGCGGCTTATCAGTTAGGTTATCGTGTGGCAATTGCCGCAGCTTCTGCTGGTGCTTTATGGCTTGCAGCAGATTACGGTTGGGCTACCACCTATGCTTTAATGGCTGTATTAGCTAGTACCGGTATTATTACAACTATAGTTGTGGCTGAGCCACTACGCATTTTACCAAGTATCCCACGCAGAGTCGGGGAGTCTTTTTTTGATGCGGTAGTGAATCCGTTCTTTGATTTCTTTCGAAGACATGGTTTAGTCCTAGGCATATTAATTTTTAGTTTTATCAGCACATATCGCCTTTCAGATTACGCAATGGGAGTCATGGCTAATCCATTCTATTTAGATATGGGTTTTACTCTAAAGCAGGTAGCTACAGTTGTTAAAGGCTATGGCGTCATCATGTCTGTGGTAGGTATTGTTGTGGGTGGTGCTGCTGTTGCACATCTAGGACAAACAAAATCTTTAGTTTTAGGTGGATTTTTAGTGATTATATCGAATTTATCTTTTGCATTATTTGCTGCATTAGGTCAGCCAAGCATAACAGGGCTTGCCCTGATAATTAGTCTCGATAATTTAGCTCTAGGCGTACATGGAACTGCTTTAATTTCATTTATGTCAACCCTTACAAACGTAAAATATACAGCCACACAATATGCCCTACTATCCTCGCTGTATGCGCTACCTGGGAAACTTCTGATGGGGACCTCTGGCTTTGTAGTTGAAGGGGTTGGCTACTCATCATTCTTTATTTATACTGCTATTTTGAGCTTTCCAGGTTTAGTATTACTTTGGATTTTGGCTAAGCGTGGGCATCTAAAACATTTGAGTAAATCTTCATGATTGAATCTTTTTTAAAATTCTTTGTTATTTTTTTCTTGGTTGTTGAGCCAGTGTCTCTTGTGCCAGTATTTTCTGGACTAACCGAAGGTGCTACAAAAGATTACAAGCGTCGTATGGCAACTAAGGCAACATTAGTTGCGTGCGCCATAATTTTTGGTTTTGCAGTGACTGGGGCTGGTTTTTTAAGTGCTATGGGTATTAGCATCGAGTCTTTTCGTATATTTGGCGGATTATTATTATTTCTAGTAGCACTAGAGATGGTCTTTGCGCGCGAGTCTGGCACGCGCACTTCCACTGATGAGAAGGTTGAAAGTCGCCGCCGAACTGACATCTCAGTTTTCCCATTGGCTTTCCCATTTTTATCTGGCCCTGGAGCGCTCACTACAATTTTGTTGTGGTTTGGGCCGGTTTCAGTTTTCAATTCTCCTTTTATGTTTTTCACACTACTTTTCGCAGCGATGCTGGTAATGATAATTTCTTGGCTTATGATGCTCAGCGCAGAGAGATTAATGCGCACTATTGGTGTGACCGGTACGAATGTGGCAAATCGCCTACTTGGGGTAATTTTAGGCGCTCTTGCAGTGCAGTTCGTTGTGGATGGTGTTCGGGCAAGTTTTAGTAGTTTATAACCGCTCAAATGATAAATCCCAGACTGAGTGACCTAGGCGTTGACTGCGACGCTCAAAACGACTTAAGACACGCCACTCTGGTCTTGAAATAAATCTATTGTTTGCCGCACGGTTTTTAAGCTCTGGTTGAGCACTTAAAACCTCTAACATTTGCGTGGCATAAGATTCCCAGTCGGTAGCTAGGTTTAGCAAACCTTTAGGTTTTAAGCGAGAAGCAAGTAGTGCTATGAATTTTTTTTGGACTAAACGTCGTTTATTGTGTCTTTTTTTTTGCCAAGGGTCAGGAAAGAGAATTAAAATCTCATCAAACGACCCTGGTAAAATATAATTCTCTAAAACTTCCACGGCATCATGAAAAATTACCTTAATATTAGTTAACCCAGCTTGAGCTATACAATTAAGCAGGTGTCCTACCCCAGCGCGGTGGACTTCGACTCCAATGTAATCGCGGTCTGGATTTTTAAGTGCAAGCTGTAAAATATTTTCACCGTTTCCAAAACCAATTTCTAAACAAAGCGGTGCAATCCGCCCGAAAACCTTGCTAAGATTAAAAGATAGATTTCCTGAGTTACTATCGAGGACAATTCCAAAATGCGGAGATTGTTCTAATATAGCCCTCTCTTGTGCCGCTGTTACTCGTCCTGCCCGGAGTACAAAACTACGAATACGCTTATTTTCGATAACCATAGTTAATTATGACTGTCATTGATTAGAAGTTTCTTGGTAAAATCATTTAACGAGTGGGCTTAAGCCTTATTAAGTGTCTTCTCAGTCATCAGGATTTTATATTTATGTCAGAGACTACACACATACAGACTATTCGTTACAGTGCTGGCGGAAGACCACTAGAGAGCTATCTAGCTTATGACTCAGAGATAACTGGTAAGCGCCCTGGACTTATCGTGTTACCTGAGTGGTGGGGTGTTAATGGCTACCTCCGCCGTCGTGCTCGTGATCTTGCTAGCTTAGGTTTTGTTGCAATGGCTACCGATGTGTACGGAGGCGCTCGTGAAGCAGCAGACTCAACGGAAGCGGGGAGTTTGATGGGAGAATTGTTTAAGGATGATGCTGCATTGGGAACAATACTCAAAACCGCTTATGAACAATTATGCGCACATCCCATGGTTGACCCAGAGCGGATTGGCGCCATGGGTTATTGCTTAGGGGGAGCTTTGGCGTTGCACACTGCGCGTCTAGGCGTAAGTCTGCGTGGCGTAGCTAGTTTTCATGGCGCGCTTTCCAGCACTTACAAAGCCATACCGGGAGAATTTAAAGCCAGTGTGCTTATATGTCACGGCGAAGCGGATAGTATGATATCCATTGAAGACCAAACTGCCTTTCACAATGAAATGCAATATCTTGGAGTAGACTATCAGTTCATTTCCTATCCTAATGCTAAACATGGGTTCACAAATCCGGAGGCCACAGATAAAGGAAAAAAGTTTAACCTACCGTTAGCTTATGATGAGAGCTCGGATTGCAAGTCTTGGAATGATATGAAAATATTTTGGGAAAAAGTTTTTAAGTGAACTATCGCGACCTGCCTCTAGAGCTAGCTACTCCTGAAGCGCTTGCTAGTTTTGGTGAGTTGGTCGGTCCTGATACTAGTAAAGCAATGAGCCAGACCGGTTTTTATGGTGAAGCAGTTGAGCAGTTTCAAAAACCACAGTTCACTTCTGATGCAGATACCTGTTTATCTGTCGTTCGTGTCCATGTGCGCCCATTAGAAGTGACATGGATGGAGCGACACTTAAAGCATACACAGGTTTTTATACCTTTAAACACAAAGCCTTATGCTGTAGTTGTTGCGCCTCCAAGCACTTCGGAGTTGCCAAATTTAGTGCAGGCAAGAGCATTTAAATTCTACGGGAATAAGGGATTCATGATGAATATTGGTACTTGGCATGAGTTTCCATTTTCGCTAGATGGGACTCTTGATATGGTGGTTATCTTGCGCAATGAGACCCACAAAAATTTAGAAACTATTATCGATGGCGAAGCTATAGGAGCAGATTTAGAAAAGCGCAATATCCAAAAACAATTTGGACTAAATTTGAGAGTTATTCGTCAAATCTAAGATGTTTAACACTTTTACCATGACGACGAATTAAACGTAGAGCCTCTATACCTATATTAATATGACGCTCTACAAATAAATCGGTTACGCGTATATCGGAAGCTTCTGTTTTTACTCCATCGGCGACCATCGGCTGGTCGCTGACTAGGAGTAATGCTCCAGAGGGGATAGAGTTAGCAAACCCTACAGAGAAAATAGTCGCAGTTTCCATGTCTATGGCCATGCAACGAGTTTGGCGGAGATATTCTTTAAATTCTTCGTCATGCTCCCAGACTCGACGGTTAGTGGTGTAGACAGTGCCACTCCAATAGTCTTGGTCAAGATCACGTATTATGGTTGATACCGCACGTTGCAAACTAAACGCAGGCAGGGCGGGAACCTCCGGCAATAAATAATCATCTGAGGTGCCTTCACCACGAATAGCTGCAATAGGCAGCACTAAATCACCTATTTTATTTTTTTGCTTTAAGCCGCCACATTTGCCTAATAGTAAAACCGCTTTTGGAGTAATTGCAGAGAGTAAATCCATAACAGTTGCTGCGTTAGCGCTGCCCATGCCGAAGTTAATCATTGTGATGCCATCAGCTGTAGCATTAGGCATTGGACGATTTGTCCCTACTATAGTAGCACCAGTAATTTTCGCGAATAGATTGAGATAGTGACTAAAGTTTGTTAGCAATATTAGGCTACCAAAATCGCTTAAAATTGTCCCAGTGTAACGTGGCAACCAGTTATTAACGATATCTTTTTTTGTTTTTAAGCTAATTTTCATTTGATTAAAACTGGAAGATAATATTTTGTAGAAAATTATTAATAAATTATAAAATTTTTTGTTAAAACTTGTTGAGATAAAATCTAGCAAATATAATTTTAAAATTAAATGTTATTTACCCGCTAACTATATATTATTAAGAGACTATTTAATTTAAGGGCGCTTAAGCGCTTGGAAAACTTCTTCGGGGTGGCGTTCGTTAGATTTTTGGGTTCCGTTATGAAGTTTGTTAGGAATGAGACGGCCATCAACATCGCCGCACTTGTCTATATCGAGTTTCGTATAGTAAACGTCACCTGAGACTTTAGCGTTTGGTCCAATAACCACTCGATCAGAGGCTAAAATATCACCGTAGACTGTTCCATGAACAACGATATTAGTGGCGCGTACTGCGCCCTTTATGATTCCTGTACTTCCTATGCAGACCTCAGAAAAGTCGGCGATATTTTCGACGATCACATCGCCCAATATGGTGCCGTCAACATGAATGCCCTCAGCAAAGGTCAGGCCACCCTCAACAATGGTCTGTCGCCCGATCAGGGTGCAAATTCGTGATTTCTCGATTTTTTTCAAGCCGAAACGGGACATTTCATAGTTACTATACTTTCTAATTGGTTAATTATATAGTTAATTTAAGACAAGTTGATATCCCGTGACATCAGAACCAACCATCCGTTCATCCACCTTTTCTTGTCGTCGTAAGGATACAGTTCGTCTCCATAGCTTGTCGGTTAAAGACAGTCTTCGAGATTGGCTAGCAACCTTGAACCCCGCGATGGAGTCGAGTAAGGAATGAACACAATCGACAAACTTAGATTTCGAGAAGTTCTCACCAAGTTGGTCTACTATCCCTAAAGAGCCTAGAATCGAAAACTCAGAGGCGGGTGTAGTTCAATGGTAGAACTGTAGCTTCCCAAGCTACTAGCGTGGGTTCGATTCCCATCGCCCGCTCCAAGTTTATTACTAACTACCATACTTCGGAGCTCACGCTTGATGAAGACTCTCAGCCATATTTTAGTTAAAGGATCTCTGACCATAATGCCAGTCAGTTTGACCCTGTATTTTTTTTACTGGCTTGGTAGGACCGCCGAGTCTTTGCTCTCTGGTACTTTAAATTTTTGGCTGCCGCGAGGCGTCTATCAACCAGGGATGGGTTTAATCGCAGGTTTTTTAATTTTATTTGTAGTGGGATTATTAGTGAATGCTTTCGTTGTACAGCGTGTACTTGCTTTTGGTGAGTCACTGCTGTTACGTATTCCTGTCATAAAAACCGTGTATGCCGCGTTTCGAGACATTACAGGACTCATGGGCACTACCGATGATACAGAATTACAACGAGCTGTATTAGTTCGCCTAGGTCCTGGGCGAATGCTTGGCTTTGTTACACGTGAAAATGCTGCGCTACCCGGAGTGGAGTTAAGCAAAGATTTGGTAGCTGTTTACATGCCTATGGCCTACACAATTGGTGGTTATACAATATATGTCACGCGAGATTTTATTGAGCCGACAGATTTAAGTGTTGAAGCAGCGATGCGAATTGCAATGACCGGTGGCCTACGTAACAAATGATATTGAGGACAATGGAAGATGGAACAAGTAAATTATTCAGTCAAAGGTAGAGTAGCGGTGGTAGCGTTTCAGTCGCCACCGGTTAATAGTTTGAGTCTCTCTTTGCGCCAAGATTTATTTGCTGCATTGGAACGTATGATCGGGGACTCTGCAGTAGATGCGGCAGTTTTAGTCGGAGCGAATGGTACTTTCTGTGCCGGTGCAGATATCCGTGAATTTGGCACATCGAAGATGCTACGTGGTCCGAGTCTTTGGACTCTAAATTCGGTGATTGAAACTTCTTCTAAGCCCATCATCGCCGCTATAGAAGGGGTTGCTTTAGGAGGGGGGCTTGAGATCGCGCTGGCTTGTCATCACCGTGTAGCACTCGCTACTGCCAAAGTAGGGTTGCCAGAAGTGAAGCTTGGTTTGCTGCCAGGCGCCGGGGGAACACAGCGTTTGCCTAGAGCCATAGGTATCGAAGCTGCTCTTAATGTAATGCTGAGTGGGGAGCCTGTTCCAGTATCAATGTTTGTAAAGACACCTTTATTTGATCAAATTGTAGAGACCGACTTGGTCAGTGCAGCTACAGCTGTTGCTGTAGCTGCTGCAGCAAGCCAAGTGATCGGTAAGCGTTTGCCCCGTTTGCGTGATTTAGAGATTAGTGAGCCTGACGTAGATGCTTTACTACAATTTGCGCGCAATACTGCGAAAATAGCTTTTAAAGAGTACCCTGCGGCCCAAGCGATCATTGACTGCGTACATGCAGCAGCTACTAAGCCGTTTGATCTAGGCCTACAAGAAGAAGGGCGTTTATTTCGTATCCTTTTAGAGTGCCCTGTCTCTGCAGCATTACGTCATATTTTCTTCGGTGAACGTGCAGCAGCAAGAATAAGTGATTTACCCAAGGGGACTCAAACGCGAGCTATTAATAATGTAGCTATCATTGGTGCGGGAACAATGGGGACAGGTATTGCCATTAATTTTTTAAATGCAGGAATAAATATTCAGTTATTAGAGCTAGGCGCAGAAGCCTTAGATAAAGGTGTTGCGCACATATACAATACGTATGTTAGCCAAGTAAAAAAAGGCAAACTTGATGCTTCCAAGCTTGAGACACGAATGGCATTGCTTAAGCCCACTTTAGTTTATTCTGATATTGCACAAGCAGATCTTGTCATTGAAGCAGTTTTTGAAGACATGGCTATTAAAGAGAAAGTTTTTAATATTTTAGATGTGACTATGAAGCAGGGCGCTATTTTAGCAACTAATACTTCAACTTTAGATGTTGATTATATTGCCTCTGTAACAAAGCGTCCCCAAGATGTTATTGGACTGCATTTCTTTAGCCCTGCTAATGTAATGCGTTTATTGGAAGTTGTGCGCGGTGCAAAGACCGCGCCTGATGTATTGGCTACAGCAATGGCTTTAGCAAAGAAAATAAAGAAAACCGCTATAGTTTCTGGAGTATGCGACGGATTTATTGGAAACCGCATGATCAATCAATATTTTGCTCAATCTTTGGCTATGGTAGATGAAGGAGCTAGTCCACAAGAAATAGATTCAGCTATAGAGAGTTTTGGCTTTGCTATGGGCCCGTTTCGTATGAGCGACTTAGCTGGAAATGATATCGGTTGGCATATTAGAAAGCGTCAATATGCAGAAGGAAAAATTTTACAACCCGCTTTGATTGCCGATCAGCTTTGCGAACAGGGGCGGTATGGTCAGAAAACAGTAGCGGGTTGGTATGACTACAAACCCGGAGATCGCAATGCATATTCCTCAGTTATAGTTGATAAAATAATTTCTGATGTACGTTATGCGGCAGGACGATCCCTTAGAAAAATAGATCAGTCGGAAATTGTTGATCGCTTGGTATATTCCTTGGTAAATGAAGGCTCACGTATTCTTGAGGAAAAAATTTCTCAACGTGCTTCTGATATTGATCTTGTTTACCTTACTGGGTACGGATTTCCGATTTGGCGTGGTGGTCCCATGCGTTATGCTGATTCACAAAGTCTGTATGAAGTCGTCCGTCGAATGAAGGGTTTCTCGGCATTACCTTATGCTGATAAAATATTCTGGACACCTGCGCCTTTATTGGCGCGTCTTGCTACAGATGGCGGTAGTTTTACTGGAGATGCAACATGAGTCGCTTCAGTAACTTCACCTCTCAAGCTGTCATTGTTTCAACTGCACGTACACCTTTAGCTAAAAGTTGGAAGGGTGCTTTCAATATGACTCATGGTGCAACGTTGGGTGGCCATGTTGTTAAAGCTGCTATCGAGCGTGCGGGTATTGATCCGGCGCAGGTTGAAGATGTAATTATGGGATGTGCAAATCCTGAAGGTACCACCGGATATAATATTGCACGTCAAATTGCCTTGCGCGCTGAATTACCGGTGAGCGTGTCGGGTCTGACAGTTAATCGCTTTTGTTCTTCAGGTTTGCAGGCTATTGCCTTGGCGGCTCAGCGTATTATGGCTGGTGAAGGTGATGTGTATGTGGCTGGCGGTGTAGAGTCTATTTCCTGCGTGCAGTTAGAATTAAATCGCCACATGGCCGCGGATGGCTGGCTACTTAAAAATAGACCTGCCATTTATCACAACATGCTGAAGACAGCTGAAGTTGTATCGGCTCGTTATGGAATTTCTCGTGAGCGTCAAGATGAGTATGGCGCGCGAAGTCAGCAGCGCGCTTGTGCCTCTCTAGCAGCTGGATATTTCAATTCAGAAATTGCACCAATTAAAGTGCGGATGGCTAGGCTAGATGCCAGTGGTCGTTTGGGAACCAACCAAGTGACTGTCTCGCAAGATGAGGGGTTGCGTGAGGGCACTACTGCTGCAGCCTTAGCGAAGATTAGATCGGCAAGCCCTGGGGGCACAGTAGCTGCAGGGAATGCAAGTCAATTTAGTGATGGTGCGGGCGCTTGTGTAGTCATGAGTGCAACCGAAGCTACGCGCCAAAATCTACAGCCTTTGGGAGCGTTTCGCGGCTTCGCTATAGCCGGTTGTGAACCAGATGAAATGGGCATTGGCCCGGTGTATGCCGTGCCTAAATTATTAGCACGTGCCGGTCTTAAAGTTCAAGACATTGGTTTGTGGGAGTTAAACGAAGCATTTGCCGTACAGGTGGTCTATTGTCGGGACACACTTGGTATTCCTGATGAGCGTTTGAACATTGATGGAGGCGCCATTGCAGTTGGACACCCTTATGGCATGAGCGGCCAAAGGTTGGTGGGGCATGCTTTACTAGCAGGCAAACGACTTGGTGTTAGATATGTTGTGGCAACTATGTGTGTCGGCGGTGGAATGGGTGCCGCTGGGTTATTTGAAGTGCTGTGAGACATAGTAGACGTTGTGGCTATTGAGCAAACTAAATACCACCTTTATGGCGCACCTTTGATGCCTTTGATTTTTTAAAGAAATGAAGCTTTGCTTCTTTTGCATTAATTTTATAAATAGGTAAAATTTGTAATGAGAATAAAATTAGCAGCAATTTTTTTTCTATTATGGACTCCAGTCTTATTTGCCGTTGATCTGCCACTAGCTGATCTCATAATTACTCATGCACGTATATTTGATGGTCGAGATGAAAGACTGCGTGAGAATTCAGCAATCGTTATTATTCGCGGCAAAATTGTTGCTATTACCGATGCAGCTCTTGCTCCTGCAGCTAAGGAAACAATTGATGCTGCTAATAGAATTGTAATTCCTGGTTTAATTGACGCACATATTCACCCCAGTATTCCTGTGGCTTTTTCTACTATACGAGATAATGATCAAAACTATTTAGCTCTCCGTGCGGCTACTGAGGCGCGCAATATTTTGCTCCGGGGTTTTACCACCATTCGTGATATGGGCGGTCCGAGCTTTGGGCTCAAGCAAGCGATTGATGAAAGTTTAATTGAGGGGCCACGTATTTTTCCATCAGGAGCAATTATTAGTCAGACAAGTGGGCATGGTGATTTTCGTGTACGCAGCAGTGAACCGCGACGTTGGAGCGGACGCAATGATGTATTGGAGCGTCAAGGCTATGGGTTGATTGCTGATGGCCCAGACGAAGTGCTCACTGCGGTGCGCGAGCAATTACGCAGTGGCGCTACGCAAATTAAATTAGCTGCGGGTGGCGGTATCTCCTCAATGTATGATCCGATTGATACAGTTCAATATGTTGAGGCTGAGTTGCAGGCCGCAGTTCATGCAGCTGCTGATTGGGGAACATATGTAGCTGTGCATGCCTACACACCTGCCGCTATTCGACGCTCTATTGAGGCAGGGGTGCGGAGTATTGAACATGCGCATCTAATTGACGAAACAACTATGAAGTTAATTGCCGAGCGTAAAGTATTTTTATCCCCTCAGGCCTATGTGTTCAGTGGTGTATTTGAGCCTGCCTCGCCGCAGATAGCTGGTGCTCCATTGAGTAAAAGCGCGCAAGTCTCCGTGGGGTTGGATCATATGATGACTCTCGCCAAGCGTTACAATGTCAAAGTTGCTTTTGGAACTGATGTTTTTGGATCGGCCAAGGTTTTCCCTTGGGAATCGCGTGAGTTTGGTGCGCGACTTCGTTGGTTTACCCCCATTGAAATTTTGCGTCAAGCAACTTCAATTAATGCTGAGTTGCTCGCGTTAAGTGGGCCGCGGAACCCGTATCCGGAAGGTAAGCTCGGCGTGATTGAAGTAGGTGCTTGGGCTGATTTATTGATAGTGGAAGGTAATCCATTAGTAGATGTGCGTGTTCTGGAAGACCCCGCTCGAAATCTGCGTTTGATACTCAAAGGCGGTCAAATTGTGAAAAGACTCTAAATATGCTGTTACGTTTCGATGATGTTTCTTTAGCCTTTGGTTCCCGTCCATTACTAGATCATGTCACCTTGCAAGTTGAAGAAGGCGAGCGCGTTTGTCTTGTCGGGCGCAATGGAGAAGGTAAGTCCTCACTGCTGCGCTTAGTTTCTGGTTCAAGCGTCCCTGATGATGGGACTGTGTGGGTAAAACCGGGCTCGCGTCTTGCAATGCTTGCCCAAGATCTTGATGCAGTTGATGACGCACGCGTGATTGATATTGTGGCAGGTGGACTGCCCTTGGATGCAGGTGAAGATTGGGAAATTGCTTATCGTGTTGAAACAGTCTTGTCACGATTGGGGCTAGAGGCAGATAAATATTTTACTAATTTATCTGGTGGTTGGCGACGACGTGTTTTATTAGGCCGTGCTTTAGTAGCTGACCCAGATATTTTACTACTTGATGAGCCTACTAATCATTTGGATATATCAGCAATAGAGTGGTTAGAAGAAAGTATGACAGAATTTCATGGCGCACTATTATTTGTGAGTCATGATCGTGCATTTGTAAATCGGTTAGCTACTCGCGTAGTGGAATTAGATCGTGGACTGTTAAGCTCCTGGCCAGGAAATTACGATGATTTTGTTATCAAGAAAGCGCTCCAATTAGAGATTGAAGCAAAAGCTAATGCACAGTTTGATAAAAAACTAGCACAAGAGGAGGTGTGGATTCGCCGAGGAGTTGAAGCTCGCCGCACGCGCAATGAGGGCCGTGTTCGCGCGCTAAAAGCGCTACGAGTTGAGCGGCGTGATCGCCGCGATCGTATTGGAAACGCAGAGTTTTCACTCGCTGAAGCATCTGAATCAGGCAAGATTGTTTTTGAAGCTGAAGGCGCTGCAGTAAAATTTGGTGATACAACGATCATACGTGATCTAAACTTAAAAATTCAGCGCGGCGATCGCATTGGTATTGTGGGACCAAATGGTGTAGGTAAAAGCACTTTAATTAGGTTATTGCTTGGTGAACTAGAAGCCACTAGCGGAAAAATAATGCGTGGTTCCAAGCAGGAAGTGGCTTACTATGATCAGCAACGTGAGCAATTAAATCTAACTGCTTCTTTAGTAGATAACGTCAACAATGGTAACCAGTTTGTCCCTATTGATGGGGAGAATCGGCATGTTTCCGGATATCTTCGGGACTTTTTATTTAGGCAAGATCAAATGCGAACACCAGCAAGTGCACTGTCCGGTGGTGAGCGGAATAGATTATTGCTAGCTAGACTTTTTGCCAGACCAGCAAATATTTTAGTTATGGATGAGCCTACTAATGATTTAGATATTGATACATTAGAGTTATTAGAAGAGCTAGTCGCAAATTTTAATGGTACGTTATTATTAGTGAGCCATGACCGTGCTTTCTTGGATCATGTGGTAACTGGTCTTCTAATTTTTGAAGATAATGGTCAAGTACGGGAATTTGTTGGAGGATGGAGCGATTGGATTCGCTGGCGAAATACACGTGATGCAGGCTTAAGAAGTCAGCGGAAAAACATTGGTTCTGTCTCTGCGGCTGATATCAGTGTTAAGGCTGTGGAAGCTTCGCGACCCCGTAAGCTATCTTTTAAAGATCAACGTGAATTCGATTCTTTACCTCATGAGATTGAGCAGCTCGAAAAATCAAAGCAAGAGCTGGAAAATTTGATGGCAGAGCCTGCGTTTTATACGCGTTGCCAAAATGAAGTACGTGAGACTATTAAACAGTCGGAAATACTAACATTACAGGTCGAAAATGCTTATGCGCGCTGGTCTGCTTTAGAAGCTTTGCGTATTCCTTAGCGCTTTTTAAGCTTTTAGTGTATATTGAGGATTCAAATCAGGGTCGCGCGGTCAGCGCCCACCTTAAAACCCAACATTTTCTCGCTTCTGACCGCTTCGGAACTAGATTCCGTGTCGCGAGTCTTTTTTAATATTATAGGTACATTTCATGAATTTCTCTGATCTTGGGCTTCAGCCCGAGTTGCTTCGTGCTGTTGCTGATAAAGGGTACGATATCCCGACCCCTATTCAAGTACAGGCAATTCCTGCCGTTCTTGCAGGCCGCGATGTTTTAGCTGGTGCGCAAACGGGTACTGGCAAAACTGCAGGTTTTGTTTTGCCATTATTACAAATCTTAGGTATAGCACAAGGCCGCGCACCGCGTGTCTTGGTTCTTACGCCGACTCGCGAGCTCGCGGCACAGATTGCTGAAAGTGCGCGTGATTACGGCGCGCATAAAAACTTACGTACCCGAGTAATTTTTGGCGGCGTAAGTGAACGCCCACAAATCGATGGATTGCGTATAGGGTGCGATATTTTAATTGCAACCCCTGGTCGGTTGTTGGATCTATGTCAGCAAGGCGTTGCGGATTTATCTCAAGTTCAGCATTTTGTGCTTGACGAAGCAGACCGTATGCTTGACATGGGTTTTATTCAGCCTATTAAAAAAATAATCCGGTTGCTCCCCCAACAGCGCCAGAACTTGATGTTCTCAGCAACCTACTCAGAAGATATACGTGAGTTGGCCTCGCGCATGTTACGAAATCCGGTTTCGGTAGAAGTTGCCGCGCGTAACACTACTGCAGAGCGAGTAGATCAAGTAGCTTTCCGTATCCATAAAGACAGTAAGCGACATTTATTAGTCCACTTATTCCAGAATGGAGTCTCTGATGAGGGTCCTTGGTACCAAGCTTTAATTTTTACACGAACTAAGCATGGCGCGAATCGTTTAGCCCAACAGCTTGAAAGTGCTGGGATTAAATCTGCAGCTATTCATGGCAATAAAAGTCAGGGTGCGCGCGTGCGCGCTTTAGCAGATTTTAAAGAAGGTAAGGTTGCTGCATTAGTTGCAACAGAAGTTGCATCACGCGGCTTAGATATCAAAGAATTGCCGCAGGTGGTTAATTATGAATTACCTAATGTGCCAGAGGACTATGTGCATCGTATTGGCCGAACAGCCAGAGCCGGCGCTACCGGTCGCGCAGTTTCTTTAGTAGCTTCAGATGAGGCAAGTTTATTACGTGATATAGAACGTACAATGCGCCAGTCAATCCCATTTATTCCAACCCCAGAATTTAAAATAGTGGCCAGCAATGTAACGGAAGCCCCGGAACGCAGCTTTCAACGCGTTGATCGGGGTGGCAACCGTGGCAGGCCGCGTGCAGGCGCACGTGATGGGAATCGTAACGGGTCGTCGCGTGGCATTAATCGAAGTGGTCAACCTAGCGCGCAATATAGGAGTAATACAACTAACCGCCCGAGCGCTTCGCCGCATAGCCAAGGCGATCAAGCTCTGCGACCAGTAGGTCCCGGTGGTCGCCCTGAATCTCGATCGCAGAGTTTCGGACCGTCCCGCCGGAGCCGCACCGCTTTTTAAGTTGCTTCGCTATTTCCTCTAATTGCAGCTGTGTTAAGGGCAATCCAGTAATTACGGACACGCCCTTACCGGCGCGGCCCTTAGTTTCGCGTCCGACTCTTATTGGCATTTCTTTTGTTTTAGTCACGATACTCATGTGCAGTGAGTATATGGGAAGTCCAGCACAGCTAAAATACTGATATGAAAGATTTAAAATTTCGCATCATAGTGTGCCTCTTTTGCATGAATACCATAGGGGAAGTAAGTGCTACCGTACTTGATGCGCAGTTGCAGCAGATCATAGACTTGTTGCCAGGGCGGTACAGCAGCACAGAGTCTAAACTGCAACATAAAATTATGCGTATTAATGCGCCTAAATTTGGGCGGCAGGTATTTTTTCACCAGATATTTAAAGATGGGTTTGATTCTAAATCTCCGTCACAGCAAAAAATATATGTTTTTAATACTTTTTCTGGCCGCACTGAAAATAGTATGCGCTCGTTTGTACTTAGACCTGGGCAGAAGGTACCAGATATTTCCCTTTTAAAGCCAGATGAGTTGATGAGCTTTCCTAAATCATGCGCTATTGTATGGACTCAAGTGACAATATCTAAGACGTTTTTAGCGCGCGTAAAACATAGTAAGTGCCAATATAGGAGCGCTTTTTTTAAACAAAAGATTTTCCCTGAACTTACATATATTCTCAGTAAAGAGTCCTTTAGCCTCGAGGATGTTTTGTATGGAGAAACCGGCGTACCATTATTTTCATCTACTGGATTAATAAACGCTGCACGAGTTGAGGAATCAAATCCTGCAGGTACGATGGCCGCAGTGATTGCAGCAAGTGTGCCTACGGACTGGCGCGACCTAGATCCCACACAAACACTTTATATGGAGCTTGATACTGGGCGTGTCATTTTTGAATTGGCGCCTACTTTTGCTCCGAAACATGTTGAAAATATAAGACTCCTTATAATGGAGCGTTGGTTTGATGGCTTGAGCATTAATCGCGTACAAGATAATTTTGTAGTTCAATGGGGTGATGCCAGCGAGACTAAAAAAATAATTAACGCTTCACCTAGTTTAGTAGGAGAATTTGAGCGTGAATGGAGTAAGGAATTAGTTTTCACGCAGTTGGCTGATGGTGACGTCTATGCTGACCAAGTTGGTTTTGTAGAGGGGATGCCTGTTGCTGGAGATCTTAAAAATAAAAAGCTATGGTTAGCACACTGTTACGCAACTTTAGGTGTAGGACGCAATACTTCCTCTGACTCAGGTAGCGGCGCTGAGCTCTATGTGGTGATTGGCCAACCACCCCGACAGTTAGATCGTAACATCACGGTAATAGGCCGTGCTGTGTTAGGTATGGAATTGCTGTCTGCTTTGCCCCGTGGCCAGAATACGATGGGTTTTTATGATACTCCTTCAAAACGCATATTAATTCGAAGCTTGCGCTTTGCCTCTGATGTGCCAATAGCTCAACGCACCACATTACAAATTATGCGCACTGATACTGAAAGTTTTCTAGCGTTAATAGAATCGCGTCGTAATCGGCGTGATGAGTTCTATAAAGTACCTGCAGGACATATCGATCTGTGCAGTGTACCTTTACCTGTGCGATATAATTCCTCAAACTTTTAAGAGATTTATAGCATGCAGTCATCTGATGTTATTGTTATTGGTGCAGGGGTTGGTGGGTTAGCTGCGGCTTTAAGTTTGTTACGTGCCGGCCAAAAAGTACGTCTCTATGAACAGGTTTATTCTTTGGGCGAAGTTGGTGCCGGCCTGACTATCACACCAAATGCTGGAAAAGCATTGCTATATTTGGGGTTGAGTGATGCATTGCGAGCAATGGGCAGTACTCCGCCTGCCGGGGTAATGCGGCACTTTAGTAGTGGCAAAATATTACTTCATATGCCCCAAGATAAAAGCGAAGAAAAATATGGAGTACCGCTTTATCACGTACACCGCGCAGATTTACATAATGCGTTACGCAGCGCAGTTGATGCGCTAGATCCAACCTGTATTAGAACTGGTATGGCACTGGAGTCTTTAGATTCGCGTACAGATGGGGTGCGCTTGCGGTTACAGGGTGGTCAAGAAACTACCGCAGATTGGCTCGTTGCTGCTGATGGTATCCATTCGCGTGCACGATCAGAATTATTCGGTTCTGACAAGCCTAATTTTACAGGCTATGTAGCTTGGCGTGGTTTAATTCCAGGGGAGCTTGTTACACCAGATCTTATGAATCCGCCGTTGTGCATGACTGTAGGTCCGCGACGGATGTTGATGCGTTACCCGCTGCGTCGTGGCTCAGTAGTTAACTTTGTAGCGGTGGCTCAGCGTACAACTTGGACGGCAGAAGGATGGTCTGTACGCTCTGAGCTCTCAGAGCTAATGGCCGAATTTCATGACTTTGAACCACATACAAAAAAACTACTTGAATTAACACCGCCGGATCGATTGTTCAAATGGGGATTATTTGATCGCGACCCAATGCCTACATGGATTCACGGAAGTACCATATTAATTGGAGATGCAGCACATGCGATGCCTCCATTCACTGGACAGGGCGCTGTGATGGCTTTAGAGGATGGTGCTGTAATAGGCCGTGCCGCTTTACTTTCATCGACTCCTGCAGAGGCAATACATAGATTTGAAAAGTCACGTTATGCAAGAGTCAATGCAGCTCTTGCTATGTCGCGCGGACGCGCGGAACTTTATTTCTCTGAGGATCCATTGCAGCAGGTCCGCAGGATGGGATTAAGTATGGCTGAATTGCGAACCACTTATGACTATGATTCGGGAAATGTGAGAATTTGAAGAAAAAGATATTACAGCGTTAAAGTTTGTCGCAAACTTTCACCTCCAGCCAAATTATCAAAGCCTGCGTTGATATCTTCAAGTATTAAAGTTTCAGATAGTAATTTATTAATTGGTAAAATTCCTTGCTGATACCACTCGATATAGCGTGGGATATCACGTGAGGGAACACAGCTGCCTAGGTAACTACCTTTAATAGTCCTTTCCTCGGCCACGAGGCCCACATGTGGAATGCTAAACATTGCCTCATGATGTGAAAGTCCTGCCGTCACAGTTGTTCCACCGCGGCGAGTAATGCGATATGCAAGTTCCAATGCTTTAATAGATCCTGCCATCTCGAAGGCAAAATCGACACCTCCTGAGGTAGCGCTACGCACTGCTTCGACGCAATCTGGATTATTTGCATTGAAAATATGTGTTGCTCCAAGTGTTTGGGCAAGCATTAGTTTCTGATCAGATAAATCAATAGCAATTATAGTACTTGCTTCACGTACTTTAGTTCCTAGTAGGGCTGCTAGACCGACCCCTCCTAGACCAATCACTGCGATGCTGCGCCCGAGGGGAAGTTCTGCCGTATTGATGACCGCCCCAGTCCCTGTAATTACGGCACAACCAAACACTGCAGCCTCGGCAAAACCTAAAGATTTATCGATACGCACCAAAGAGTTTCGAGAAACGGTCGCATATTCAGCAAATGCAGATATCCCTAAATGGTGATTAAGTATTTCATTATTGTGTAGCAAACGACGGTGGCCACTAAGCAAGGTCCCCGCGCTGTTAGCGACCATGCCGGGCTCGCATAGAGCAGGGCGTCCCCTAACACATGGTGAGCAAGAGCCACAGCTCGGCACAAAAGCAGTGACCACATGGTCGCCGACTAGCAAATCTGTCACTCCGGTACCTAATTCCTCGACGATGCCTGCACCTTCATGACCAAGTACCATCGGGAGAGGTCTTGGACGGTTGCCGTCAATCACAGATAGATCTGAATGGCACAAACCAGCTGCTTTTACTCGGATCAGGACTTCCCCGGGACCGGGCGGGGCAAGATCAATCTCTGCGATTTCTAAGGGTTTTGAGACCGCATAGGGTGTTGGGGCAGCTGAGTGGGACAGAATGGCGGCACGAATTTTCATGATTTTAAGTTAAGCTGCCGTACGCAGATTAGCAAGTTTAATGCCGCGGTCGCGCTGCATAATAGAGGCTCAAATTCAAGGGACTTCTCTATGAGCCAGCGTCTACCTGCACTAAATCGCAAAGATTTTTTCGTGTTTCGTACTGTGCCTACTCGTTGGATGGATAACGATGTTTATGGTCATGTAAATAACGTAGTGTATTACTCATGGTTTGATACGGTTGTGAACGGCTATTTAATTGAAGCCACAGGCATAGATATTCGAAAATTAGAGCATATTGGGGTGGTTGCTGAAACATCTTGCCGTTTCTTCGAATCAGTTTCTTTTCCCCAATCTTTAGATGTTGGGCTTGCAGTAGAGCGTCTCGGTACCCGGAGCATTACTTATAGATTGGGGGTCTTTGGCCAACATAACCAAAGCGCAGCAGCATTAGGTAGTTTTGTTCATGTGTATGTTGACGCAACTACTCGCAACACAGTTCCTATTCCAAGTATTATTCTTAAAGTCGTAGCTCCATTAGTAGCTGGCTCAAAAATATATTAGCCGAGCATTTTTTATTGGCATCAATTTAAAGTGCTAGCTACTTATTTTTGTGCGTGGTAAGCGACTCATCCCTAAGGCGCCACTACGAACGACTTCAACTAAATCTGCTATGGTAGCTAATTCATCGATAAATTTATCGATATCAGTTTCATTCGAAGTTAGTTCAACTATGAAACTCTCGCTTGCGGGGTCAATCACTCGCCCCCCAGCGCGCAGTACATGCCCGCGTACTACGTCAGCTTGTTCTAATTTAACTCTCAGCTTAAGCAATACGAGTTCGCGCTCGAGATGTGCACCTTGGGTCATGTCTTCAACGCTCAGGACGTCGATTAGTTTATTTAATTGACTCGAAATCTGTTGTACTACTGAATCTGAACCGCGTGTGACTAGCGTAATACGTGAGACAGTAGGGTCATTAGTTGTAGCAACGGATAAGGACTCGATGTTGTAACCGCGTGAAGAGAACAAACCTGCGACGCGCGTGAGAGCCCCAGCTTCGTTTTGTAGTTTAATGGCAATGATGTGGCGCATAAAGAAAATAAGGTGACTGAAAACTGCTACAGCATATTGCACGAGCCGCCCAAGCTGATAGTCTGAAGACCTGTCTTTTTCTAGTTTCACTGCTGGTTAGCTGTTATGTCTCAGTCTGCTTCGCCTGTAAAAGTGCATCGCCATCCCCGGGCTGGAACCCGTATGACTGGCGCAGAAATGATCGTGCAGATTTTGGCTGATGAAGGCACAACAGCCATTTTCGGTTATTCCGGTGGCGCAATTCTGCCTACCTATGATGCTGTTTTCCTCTATAACCAAGCGCAAATAGCCTCTGGAGGGATTCAGCTGCCATTAATTGTCCCTGCCAACGAACAAGGGGCGGGTTTTATGGCGGCAGGTTACGCCCGTGCCAGTGGACGGGTGGGAGTTTGTTTGGTTACCTCTGGCCCTGGCGCGACAAATACAGTAACCCCAGTACGCGATTCTATGGCTGACTCGGTCCCTATCCTAGTTATTTGTGGCCAGGTGCCCACTTCAGCTATTGGCACCGATGCGTTTCAAGAGGCCCCAGTGCCTGCCCTTATGGGGGCAGTGGCCAAGCATATTTTTCTAGTCACTGAGCCTGAAAAATTAGAAGCCACCATCCGTAGTGCATTTGAAATTGCTCGTACCGGCAGGCCTGGTCCGGTGGTGGTTGATGTGCCTAAAGATGTTCAAAATTGGGTAGGGATTTTTAAAGGCGAGGGCGTGCTTCCTCTGCCGGGGTACCGTAAGCGTCTCTTGGCGACAGAACGTGCTGCTATCAACTTGGATGATGCTACAGAGTTCTTCGCTATGTTACAGGCTGCGCAACGGCCACTAATTTATGCTGGTGGGGGAGTAATCAATAGCGGTGCAGCAAGATTACTCACTGAATTTGCTACCACCTTTGGTATTCCTGTAGTTACTACCTTGATGGGTATTGGGGCTTTTGACACAAAACATCCCTTAGCTATGCGCATGCTCGGTATGCATGGCGCAGCTTTTGCAAATTATGCGGTGGATGATTGTGATTTTTTAATTGCTATTGGAGCGCGTTTTGATGATCGCGTAGCAGGATTGCCCGCCCAGTTTGCACCCAATGCAAAATGTATTGCGCATGTGGATATTGATCGCGCTGAGATAAATAAGGTGAAGCGTGTGCACTGGAGTCATGTGGGGCGTATTCCTGAAGCACTACATGCTTTGACTACACATGGGGTAGCTCACGATTTTAAGGTTGATTTTTCTATGTGGCATGCTGAGATTAATATGTTACGTAAAGATCATGCTATGAACTATGACCGTGCGAGTGAACTTATTCAGCCATATTATGTTATTGAAGAAATTAATCGTCAAACTAAAGGCGAAGCCATCATCACGACTGGGGTTGGGCAGCACCAAATGTGGGCTGCTCAATATTTTGATTTCTCCCGGCCACGTCTGTGGTTAACCTCAGGCTCTATGGGTACGATGGGTTTTGGACTGCCTGCGGCTATTGGAGCGCAGTTTGCCAACCCAGGCGCTTTAGTGATTGATATAGATGGAGATGCCTCCATCCGTATGAATATTGGCGAGCTTGAAACAGTCACTACCTATGATTTGCCAATTAAAGTTGTTGTTTTAAATAATTTTGGCGATGGTATGGTGAGGCAGTGGCAGAAGTTATTCTTTAAAGGACGTATGTCTGCTAGTGACAAATCATTACATAAAAAAGATTTTATCAAAGCAGCACAAGCAGATGGTTTTAATTTTGCTGTTCGACTAGATAAAAAGTCAGATGTGCCGCGAGTGATAGAAGAATTTATTCGTTATCCTGGGCCTGCTTTCCTCGAGGTTTTGATCGATACTGAGGCTGGGGTTTATCCTATGGTTGGTCCTGGCCAATCTTACGCGGGCATGATTACCGGTGATTTTATTGTGGGGCGTACTCCTGCGACCATACCAGAGGCGCCAGGACCCTCAGAGATGTTTTAAAATTTTAAATGGCTTTTAAAAATTTAAATTAATCGGTGCAGTAGTAACTATATAGCTGAGTTAACTAGACTCTTTTAAAAAATTTATAATTACATCCGCGTATTCATACCCACGCTCTCTTACTGTTAAAGGATGTTACCCTTTAAATGCATTTACACTACAGTGCTTTAAATGTACCACGACTGATTCATGAACTACCCGCAATGATTCTCGTTCAGCAGTTAAGACCATTACTTTTATTGTAATTTTAGGCTACCGTAGCAGGACGTCATATACTAAAAGACTATTTGATGCTGCAACTAGGACAAGATTATTTTCAATGAGCGAAAAATTTATCTGGAGATAATCAGACATATACGCGTAGGGGGTCGTAAATTTTTCTGCGCTAGCTTGATATTCTGGATTCCACTTATATAAAAAACGCATAGTCATATTCCAGACATGATTTTTTACATCTGTTCGCGTTTGAGCGTCGGTAATCCTTCATTCACAAGACGGGGCCAGCGTGCTGGTTCTGCTAGAGACATTTCACCAATAACGGCCGCCGATAAATGTCCGCTCACCAAGTAACCTATGTCCACGCCGTCTAAAGAACGCAGTGCTGTGGCTATCTCAGCAGCTATTTGAGCGCAACTTCAACCACCCGTTGCTTTGTGGGAGCGTCCATACCCCGGGAGGTTAATCGCTAGTACCCAAAAGCTGTGCGCTGGAAATAAAGGTTTTAAGTGTTCATATGGGCGAGCACAGAGTGGGCTAATGCAACAGAACTAATGGCACCCCGTGACCTAGTTCACGGTAATGGGTTTGGCCGTGCGTACTATCGGCATATCCGCTGCGAATATGGTGGCTTTGCATAGCAATATCCTGTTATTAAGTTAGAGTAATTGCGCGCAATAAGTGTTGAGTAGAGCGCTGCGCAACGTTAGTCTGTTAGAAACTATGCAAGCAATCCAGTTTCCAAATGTAGCCTCAGGCGTGTTGTTGCCGCGCGCTGCGCGCTTCTCCGCGCATGTGCCAGTTTTGATAATCGGTGGTGGCGGTTGCGGGCTTACTGCGGCTCTGGCTGCGCAACAAAATGGTGCTGAGGTGCTGGTAGTTGAGCGTGATGCGTCAGCCTTGGGCACCACGGCGATGTCCACAGGTTTAATTCCAGCGGCTAATTCGCGCTTTCAGCGTGAACGGGGCATTGTCGATTCACCTGAAATTTTTGCTGCAGATATATCAAAAAAAACACGAGGCCAAACTGATGCTGCTATTGCTTTAATGCTAGCCGAGCAGTCTGCAAAAACAGTGGAATGGTTAATTGATGACCACCAAGTACCACTAACTTTGGTAGATAGTTTTCTCTATCCAGGACATAGCGTTAAGCGTATGCACGGTACACCTAATCGCACTGGCTCTGAACTCATGGGGGCTCTGTCTTCAGCTATTGAGCGGCGGGGCATTAGTCTTTTAACAGAAGCTTTAGTTCAAGAAATATTTGCTGACCCTGAAACTCAGTGTGTGCGTGGCGTGCGTATACGACGTCCTGATGGAAGCGCTGAAGATCTGTCTTGTGATGCTGTTATTTTGGCTTGCTGTGGTTTTGCTGGTGATGCGCAGTTGGTACGGGATTATATTCCTGAGATTGAAGGCGCTACATTCTTTGGACACTCTGGTAATAAGGGAGATGCATTGCGCTGGGGGTTAGGTTTAAATGCAGCGTTACGTGACTTGCATAGTTACCAAGGGCATGGTGGTTTGGCTGCGGGACGAGGCATTCCTATTCTTTGGCCATTAATTATGGAAGGTGGGTTTCAAGTTAATGTGAGTGGGATGCGCTTTTCCAATGAAGCACGCGGTTATTCGGAGCAAGCGGTGGATGTGGTGGCACAGCCTGGGCATATTGCTTGGGATATTTTTGACGCACGCTTGCATCAATTGATGCTTGAATTTGATGATTATCGCGATGCACTTGGAGCCCACGCAATTATCCAAGCCGACAGTATTATTGCGTTAGCGCAATTGACGGGTATTGATGCATCAGGTTTAGATAGTACAGTTTTGCAAGTGGAGCGCCTTACACGGGGTGAGCAGTCTGATATGTACGGCAGGGACTTTACGGGCAAACCTGTTCTACAAGCACCTTACTATGCCGTTAAAGTTACGGGCGCTTTGTTTCATACTCAGGGTGGATTGGTGGTGAATTCTGATGCGCGTGTTTTACGTGAAGACGGCTCAGCTTTGCCTAATCTATATGCCGGTGGTGGTGCCGCACGCGGAATATCGGGGCCCTCCAGTTGGGGCTATATGGCGGGCAATGGGCTACTTACTGCGACGACCTTTGGTCGCTTAGCGGGTTCGGCAGCAGCAGCATTATCTAAGGTGACCTGAGAGCCCAGATAACGTACCTTGCAGAGGGCCTTTAAGTGATGCCCATGAGTTATTTTCTTTTCGCATAAAAGTCGAGGTTTTTCGATGACAACCCAAGCCCCTGTCTTACCTGACGCGTCTCGTTTGAAAATTCATATTGGCTGGGGTGTTGGCACTCTAGGTGCGTCTATATTATTAAATAGTTTTGCTGCGTTGCAGGCTTTCTATCTCACCAGCGTGTTGGGCTTGGCTGCAACTACCGCCGCTGCAGTATTGTTCGCTGCTAAGATTTGGGATTGGATCGCCAACCCTTTAATGGGTGTAATTAGCGATCGGACTGAAACAAGATGGGGTCGTCGTCGTCCGTATTTATTATTAGGTGGTTTAGTTTCTGGTTTAGCGTTTGCATTATATTTCAATCTTGCGAACACGGGCATGTCCAGTTCTTTCTTTTTAATTATTCTAGCTTTAGCTTTAGTGGGAACTGGGTACACTATTTTCAATGTACCTTACATGGCGATGCCCTCTGAGCTGGTAGACGATTATAAAGAGCGTACGCAGATGATGTCATGGCGTGTATTCTTTATTGGCATTGGTACTTTTTTAGGAATTTCTGCACAACGCTTGGCGGAGATTCTTGGCGGCGGCGCACAGGGCTACGCAAAAATGGGCATGATCATTGGTGTTGGTATTTTCTTTTTTATGTCTTTGGCTTTTTTCGGTACAGCAGGCGGGCGTCAGCATGCCCGTGAACGTCAGAATGTATCTTTTAGCCAGCAGTTCAAACTTGGGTTACAAAACAAGCCGTTTGCAGCCCTGTTGGGGACTAAGTTTACACAGCTATTTGGTCTGTTTACCACTACTGCGATGAGTATTTTTGTTGTTAAATTTGTTATAGGAAAAGAAAATCCAGGCCAATGGATGATTTATTTAACAGCAGTCAGCATGGTGGTTCAGATGCTTTCGATTCCAGTCTGGAACCGCATTGCAGTTTTATTTGAAAAACGCGCCACTTATATTTTAGCAACCACAATATTCTGCGTGGCGTCGTTAACTTGGCTCATTGCTAGTCCTGAAGAAAGTATTTGGATATTTCTTGCGCGCGGAGCTATCAAAGGTTTTGCTGGAGGAGGTTTATTATTGATGGGGCAGTCTATGTTACCAGATACTATTGAGTATGACTTTCGCCGCACGGGATTGCGTCGCGAGGGCGTTTTCTCTGGGTTGTACAGTATTGTTGAAAAAGTTGCTTCGAGTTTTGCACCAAGCTTGTTACTACTTGCTTATGCATGGTTTGGATTTCAATCTAAGACCCCTGTACAAACTGAAGAGGCTATTAATGGCATTCGCTATTGCGCTGCCTTCCTGCCTTGTTTTTACTTTGCAATTTCATTAGTACCGCTTTACTTCTATCGCCTTACAGAACGTGAATTGAAGGCGATGCAGCCTAAAGTTACTTAACACGATGAACCACCGACAATGCTCAGGCACCATCGGCTATTTTCATCGACGTACTGGCGAGACAGGTAGAGAACACTTCACTATTACGCATCACCGCGATGGCTCACGAGTTTTGCGTGCTTTGTGTGAGATGGATGATGATCAGGTCTTGCGCGATGTCACCTATGCCATTGGTGAGGATGGACGCCCACACGATGCCTTTGTGCGTTTAACTGTGGCAGATCATTTTGTAGGGTCAACGTGGTTTACCTTTGAACCTGAATCTGTCGCATGCGAAGCTTTAACCGCTGCGCAGGGACGCTTTACCCAAAAGTTGAGCTTCCCTGGTGGCGCACCTTGCTTTGGCACGCATTCTTTGATTACGGATGGCTGGCATGGGGCATTGTGGCGGGTAGACGGACCTGAAGAGCAGTGCTTTAGATCTCCCGTATGTTCTCAAGCCGCCAATGGCGCAACCGGGCCGATGCTCTCCATCATTGAGTTTTCTTTGCAGCGTATAGGTACAGAGTCTGTGCATGTGCCTGCGGGTGAGTTCGAGTGCAGCCATTTTTTAATTAACTTTGGCGCCTACCCGCCGATGCATTTTTGGATTAGTGGTGATGATCATCAAGTGGTTCGTATCGAGTGGGATTACCTTGATGCTTATTATGAGTTGATGAGCTACAGACTTGCTTAATGACCCAGCGTTGTTATTGAATTGCCCATAAAAAAACCCGGACGTTTCCGCCCAGGTTTTTACGATCTTAAATCGTAGGTTTGCTTAGTCGAGTTTGTAGTCGACGGTAAGTAAATAGGAACGAGGACGTAGTGGGATAAACCCACCGAGGAAGCCGCGGCTACCTGTGACTAAATCATTTTCGTCAGTAAAGTTCTTTACCGCAAAGCGAGCGGACCAGTTCTTAGAGAACGAGAGGCCTACAAACGCATTACCTTGTCCGTAACCGCTAACTTTAAATTCATTAGTCGCTGAGGTGATGTAATCATCGGTGTAGAACCAATCTGCACCAAAGCTAATTCGACCAATGCTGACGTCGTAGCCGTAATCAAAACCAGCGTTATAGCTAAAATCTGGCAACTGTGGTGGCACAGCATTTACGCCATAGTTCTTTAGGGCGTTAGCAGGCGCTGACGTTGGATTAAGTTCCGTAAATTTCGCGTCTGTGAGTGCGGTACCTGAGAGCGTGAGCGTCAGGCCATCAGCAGGCACAGCGGTTATTTCAAACTCGAGCCCTTGAATCGTAGCTTTACCTGCATTTTCGACAGGAAAACCAGCCAGACCGTTGGTGATTACTTGTGCGTTTAGAGCTAACTCATCCGCCTTTTCATAATAGTAGTTGGCATTAATACGCAGGCGATTGCCGAGCATATCGGTTTTCACGCCAACTTCAGTGGTCCAGTTGGTTTCTGGTTTATACGGGGCTCTATTGTCAGCAATACCAAAAATTGCAATGGCACTATACCCGCCTGATTTAAAGCCTTTGGCGGTCGAGGCATAGATCATCATGCTGTCAATAGACCCGGAAGTGGGCAGCGTGTAATCAATACCAAAACGGGGTGTAGTTTGCGTGTAATCGTTAGCTAACTTTACTGTGGCAAGCGCAGGGGTTAGTCCAGGAAATAACCCTTTGTATAGGAGATCAAACTTTTTCTTATCTTTAGTGTAACGCACACCTGCTGTTGCCTTAAGCGCGTCAGAGAGTTGGTAGCCACCTTGTGCAAAAACAGAGAATGAATCTGTTTCAGCTGTTACGAAGGTGTTTGAAATCGGAGTCTCAGGGAAAAAGCCGGGATAGTAAGAGTCCCAGCCAGAGGGCTGGGTGCCTTCTTCGTTGAAGAAGTAGAGGCCGGCTAAGTAGTCCAACTTGTCGTCTAAGGCTTTGCCAACTATTTGCAGCTCTTCGCTGTACTGATCTACATCTGGGCGACTTGAGCCACTGATGTTTCCTGCGCCGCTAAAGTCGGTGCTGAAGGCATCTTTGGTCTTCACGTAGCCGGTGATAGAACGAAGCGTTGCACCACCTAATTTATAGCCAATATTTAATGAAGCGATAGTCTGTTGTGTGGCGCCACTTGGTACGTTAGTAATGTATTGGCCGCCATGCACTTTGTTTGGGGTGTTTACTATGTATGTGCCATAAGTTGGCACGAGATCATTCGAAGTGAACTGCTTGTTGCTGGCTACTTTCGGGGTGGTTGCAGCGATGAGTTGGCCTGAATCGTTCTTGGCATCGGAGAAAGAGACCGAGGCTACGATGTCGAGGTTCTCAATACCGTCGTAATGCAATTTGCCACGAGCAGCCCAGTTACGTTCTAAACCAGTTTTAGCAGCAACCGTGGGGTGCTTATTAAAAAATTGACCGTCCAGGTTGTTGTACTGGGCAGAGAATGAACCTGCCCAGCCATTCTCCGAGAGGGGCCCCCCCGTGCTGACACTGACGCGTTGTTGTTCAAAATTACCAGCACTGACGCTGGCATTCATCCAGCTATCTTGGCCCGGAGTACGAGAGATAAATTTGATGGCACCAGTGAGCGTGTTACGACCGTAGAGAGTGCCTTGTGGGCCTCGAAGGACTTCAACACGTTCTATATCAGCCAAGGTTACGTTGTTGCCGTTTAGGCGCGCGATGTAGACATCATCGACATAAATACCAAAGGGGGACTCTGCGACGATTTGTGATGCATCTTGTTGTAAGGAGCCGCGCAGTGAAGGGGAAAGATTAGTAGGTGAAGTGATGTTGTTAAGCATCTTAAGGCTCGGGGCATAGCGGGCGAGATCCTTGGCTTCAGTGATCTGACGTTTCTCTAGCGTTTCAGCGGTAATTGCTGTGACAGGTACAGGGACCGTCTGCAAAGAGGCTTCGCGGCGCTCGGCTGTGACTACAATTTCCTCAAGTACAGCACTATCGGATTGGGGGCTACTTTGAGCTAGTGAGGCTGTAGGTAGGGCGGATAAGCCAATGGCTAGAGATAATAGAAGTTTACGATTCATTCACTGCATCCTTGGTAATAGTTCAGAAGCATAATTATTTATAAGTGAAAATAATTTTAGTCCTTAGCTCTTTAACTTTAAAATATATTCAGATAAAACACTACTGTAATTACGAAAAGTGCTAAATAGTCCGATAAGTGGATAAAATGTTGCTAATAAACAACAATTAAATTTGTATGACAACCTTTCCCTGGTTCCCTCCCGCGAGGATGTGTTCGACGGCATCGGCGGCTTGTGACAATCCAACGAACGATTGGGCATCAATGATGGGTTTTATTTCACCACGATAAAATAGGCTTAAGATGCGATGGACTGCCTCGTCAAAGAATTCCGGGAAGGACTGATTTTGAAACCCACGCACCGAGGCTGACTTCCAGTAAAGCTTGCGATAGATCCGCGGCTGAGCCAGGCTTTCGAGCGCTTTGTCGAAATCAGATGTATGTCCACTGATAACTAGGCGGCCACGCTGGGCGAGGTTATCAAGGAAAGCATCGAAGATCTCACCGCCTACGGTGTCATATGCAATATCTAATCCGCGCGTGTACTCCGTGGCTAAGACTTGCGACAAATTTTCACGTCGATAGTTGATGGGGCGATCCACTCCTAAGGTGCGTAGTAGCGCTATCTTATTTTCATCACCCGTAATCCCTACCACATGACAGCCTACCAGCTTGGCTAGCTGTACCGCGATATGCCCAATGCCCCCAGCCGCTGCTGAGATAGCCAGCGTTTCGCCGCCACGCATTTCCCCGATCCGCTCTAAACCAACCATGGCTGAAACGCCTGTAGGAATGAGGGACAAAATACTCGGAATTGCCTCGCGAATTTTAATAACGCGCGACGCCGGTGCTATTTGGTACTCGCGGTACCC
>SHZO01000094.1 GCA_009692285.1 Gammaproteobacteria bacterium
TTTCTTTAGACTTCTTACCTTCTCGAATTACGTTACGTGAATAGTGATGTGCAAATGAAGGCTCGATACCATTACTCGCATTATTGGCCAAAGACAACGAAATAGTGCCCGTCGGTGCAATAGAGGTATGGTGAGTAAAACGCGCCCCCACCACAGCGAGTTGTTCAACAGTGGCCGGAGCAATCTCGGCAATACGCTGCATGTAGCGGCTATAACGCGCATGCAAAACACGGCCTGTAATACTGCTGCCAATCTTCCAACCATCACGGCGCATTTCAGGGCGCTTGCGCAGCATCTCTCCAGTCACCAGAAACTCTTCATTCATGATTGGGGCAGGACCCTTTTCACGAGCTAAATCTAACGCCGCTTCCCAACCTGCAACGGCCATTTCCCGTGACGCTTCTTCGGTAAATTTAACTGATTCAGGAGAACCATATTTCATACCTAGCAGTGTCATAGTGCTTCCTAATCCTAAAAAGCCCATTCCATGACGACGCTTTCGCAAAATCTCTGCGCGCTGGCCTTCAAGCGGCAAGCCATTTACTTCAACCACATTATCGAGCATCCGCGTAAATACCTTGACGACTTCACGATACTCAGCCCAGTCAAAACTAGCTGAAGTAGTAAAGGGCTGGCGCACAAAACGGGTTAAGTTCACCGAGCCAAGCAAGCAAGACCCATAAGGAGGCAGGGGCTGTTCCCCGCAAGGATTAGTTGCACGAATATTTTCGCACCACCAGTTATTATTCATTTCATTAACGCGATCAATAAGAATGAAGCCAGGCTCTGCAAAATCATATGTCGAGGACATGATACTGTCCCACATGCGACGCGCAGGCAGGGTCTTGTAGACTTTACAAGCGATCAACCCACTGTCGCTAACGACAAAGTTATCGTCGTAGGGCCATTCGCGCCAGACGTACTGCGCAGCGTCGTTTAAATCCGGCTTATCTGCTTCGTTCTCTTTGCGGGTAATAGGAAAAGCCAATTTCCATTCGAGATCTTCACGAACGGCATGAATGAATTCATCTGTGATAAGCAAGGATAAGTTGAACTGGCGAAGCCGTCCATTTTCGCGCTTAGCACGAATGAACTCCATAGCATCGGGGTGGCCAATATCAAATGTACCCATCTGAGCGCCGCGCCGGCCGCCGGCAGAAGAAACCGTAAAACACATCTTGTCATAGATATCCATAAACGATAGGGGGCCTGAGGTGTATGCCCCAGCTCCTGAGACATAAGCGCCGCGCGGGCGAAGGGTTGAAAATTCGTAGCCAATACCGCACCCGGCTTTAAGCGTGAGTCCTGCTTCGTGCACCTTGTTAAGTATGTCATCCATGGAGTCACGGATAGTGCCCGAGACAGTGCAATTTATTGTAGAGGTGGCAGGCTTGTGTGCCAAAGCCCCGGCATTAGAGGTGATGCGCCCAGCAGGAATAGCACCGCGACGTAGCGCCCACAAAAAACGCTCATTCCAATGTTCACGCTCCTCCACCAGCTCTACATCAGCCAGAGCCCGCGCCACGCGCATATAGGTGTCGTCCATTGACTTATCAACCGGTTCACCATTTTTAGAAACTAGTCTGTATTTTTTATCCCAGATGTCGATAGAAGCTTCCTGGAAAGGAACGCTGTTGACATCTTTACTGACGAGCTTAACGACACTATTCATACCAATTTCAAATCTCTAATAAATTAAAACACTAAAAAAATTCAAAAACTAAAGTATGAGAGAGTTAATTAAATCACCAACAATCTTACTAGCTCGATTACTCTGCCTAATGACTTCTATAGCCTCTTGTGCTACACACACAAGATATTGTGTCCAGAGGAAGAAGACTAAGCACCCCTTAGAACAGCGTCAAGATATTCCTACTCCATAATAGAAAATATAAAAATACAAGCCTTTCATTAAGTTAGAAGACATGCTCCTAGAATTTATGCCATTTTTATGAGCCCCTACAGAAGAACAATACCAAATTATTTTTTCAATAGGTTGTGTCCAAGCGCTTAGGAGGGTGTTTTTTCTTCTATTAACTAACCCTTAGATCTTGACAATCTGTATTTGTATTATGCGTAGAGGTTTGTAGGGCTGACTAATGTACGATACAACGTAATGATTACAGCGCTCCCGCTTATAGAGTATTTCTGCGGCGATGATCTGCGGTATGGTTGCAGAAAAACTTGCTGTACACGCTATTTGCGCTCCCACGAGTCAATAATCGCCACAAACACCACATATACCTTTGTCAAAAGAACATGGCGTATTACTTCATGTGCATTACCATTGTGCAGGGCCTGACCCTTGGGTATATCTGCACACCATAGTGATTCAGTTTCTAGTGTGGCGCTGCGATGAGCATCTATAAACGCAAAATTACTGTGCTGGGTGGCACAGGTTTTGTTGGCACTGAGCTTATTACTGCGCTGGCTGCGGCAGGCCACACCGTATCTGTACTCACACGCCATGTCCGGCGCGGCCGTCATCTCAGCGGGGCCCCTAACGTGCGCATGATGGCTGTCGATGTGTATCAGCCGAAGATTCTCACCCAAGCCCTATCCGGTACCGATGTTGTAATTAATTTAGTTGGCATTTTAAACGAGCGCGGTTTTGGAGGGGGTGGATTCCAGAAAGCTCATGCACAACTCACTCAAACCTTAATAAATGCTGCTGTGCTAGCGGGAGTCCCGCGCCTGATACAAATGAGCGCGCTTGGCGCCGATGAAAAGGGGCCAAGTCACTACCTGCGTTCAAAAGGCATTGCTGAGCGATATATTCGAGCTGCGCCTAAAACTCTTATTTGGACCATTTTTAGGCCCTCAGTGATTTTTGGAGCACGAGATGCATTATTAAATCGCTTTGCAAGCTTGTTGCGTCTCTGCGGAGGCTGGATCCCATTAGCACGCTCAACTGCTCGTTTTGCGCCCGTATGGGTCGGGGATATAGTGAGCGCTTTCGAAATTGCTTTAGAGTCGCCGGAGACCCACCATCAAAGTTACGATCTGTGCGGGCCTGAAGTGATTACACTAGCTGAGTTAGTGCAATTTGCTGGTCAACTCTCTGGCACACCTGCACGTATTCTAGCTTTGCCTGACTCTATTGGGCGCAGCCAAGCACTAATTATGGATTTCATTCCCGGTAAGCCATTCTCATCGGATAACTATCGCTCCTTATGTATCGATAATTTGTGTAAAGACAATGGTATGCGGCGCATCGGCATTACACCTGCAGCACTTCGCACGATGATCCCATAATGAAAATATATCTGGTGGGCGGGGCAGTGCGGGATGAGCTCTTAGGCCTCGCTGTAGGTGAGCGGGATTGGGTGGTCGTAGGTGCCACTCCTGCAGAACTTGAACTACAAGGATATAAATCTGTAGGACGAGATTTCCCAGTATTCCTGCATCCCATTACACACGAGGAATATGCGCTAGCCCGCTTAGAACGCAAAGTTGCGCCTGGATATCGTGGCTTCACAACCGATTTCTCACCACAAGTCACCCTAGAAGAAGATCTCATTCGCCGCGATCTGACCATCAACGCCATGGCACGCGACGACGAGGGCAATGTAATTGACCCATACGGTGGTCAAAAAGACTTAGCGCAACGCGTACTACGACATGTATCTCCTGCATTTAATGAAGATCCCGTTCGTATTTTGCGCCTTGCGCGTTTTGCGGCGCGATTTACCAAACTCGGTTTTACCGTCGCGCCCAATACGCTAATGCTGATGCAAACAATGGTTGCTGCCGGCGAGGCAAATGCGTTGGTAGCTGAGCGTGTATGGCGCGAACTCGAACGTGCTTTAAGCGAGACTCATCCGCGCGCATGCTTCGAAGTATTGCGCGCTTGTGGCGCACTGCAGGTTATTCTGCCAGAGCTAAATTCGCTTTTTGGTGTGCCACAAAGTCCACAGTGGCACCCTGAAATTGACACGGGCGAGCATGTGCTACTCGCTCTACAAATTGCCGCAGAGCGCAGTGCTAGTGTGCCTGTGCGGTTTGCGCTACTGATGCATGACTTAGGCAAAGCGTTTACCCCTTCTGATCATTGGCCACGGCATCACGGCCACGAAACTTTAGGGCTGCCAGTGATCGATGCCCTATGTATACGCTTAAGAGTGCCGCAGGAACATCGCGAATTAGCTCGCTTAGCCAGTAGATTTCATACCCATGTACACCGCGGCTTGGAACTGCGTGCAGACACATTGCTACAGCTTTTTGAAAGCTGCGATGCATTTCGCCGCCCTGAACGTTTTCAAGAGTTTCTAGAAGTCTGTGAATGCGATGCCCGAGGTCGCTTGGGGCTAGCTGAAAACCCTTACCCTCAGCGGACTCGGGTACAACTTGCTTTAGACGCAGCGGCACGTATTAGTGTCGAGCATCGCAGTAATTTAAAAGGCCCTGAAATTGGCGAATTTTTACGCACTCAGCGCTTAGCCGCCATTGCAGATATTATTCACCAGCATTAAAGCGAGCGCCGCAAATCCTGGAGTGCAAACGCACTTAACTCGAGCTCACAGTTTTTTGTCAGCGCAAGAAATTTTACCGACTCGCCCATTTCACCGGGCAACAATAATTGTCGTACGCTATGAGCCAAAGAACTCACATCAGAGTGATAATGCTCATCGAGGCCTCCAGCTAGTAAAAAACCCATTTGTGTGGTGAAGCCGCTAACTTGAAAACCCGCCACACTCGCAGCTTCAGCAACGCTGGTAAAATCAACCCACGCTGTGACATCACATAAGCCTGGCAAAAAAAATGGATCGCCGTGAGCATAGTGCTGGTAATGACAACGAAGGCTACCCTCAAGTCTATCTGGGTGAAAAAGTTGCGCACGCGGCAACCCATAATCAACTAACAAGACAACACCTCGCTTTAAGATATCTGCAAGCGAGGTAAGCCAAGGATGAAAGCTAGGATGCCACTCGCCGCAATAGCTCTGCGGTAATTCAATACCTCGCACTTCACACCCTTGCAACAGCCGCGCGGTGTAAGCGTTGTGTTGTGCATCGCCAACACATGTGCCATCAGCCACGCGGCCACGCCATTCAAAAGTGGGCACATCATTCAAACCCGTGCACAAGCCCACACCAAGCCGCCACGGTACGCCATCTTGCATCACAAAACGCTCACAAGGCATAGCATCAAGTACCT
>SHZO01000095.1 GCA_009692285.1 Gammaproteobacteria bacterium
AATGTTTACTCTCGTTTGAATGCACCTTTGCTGGCAGAGATCGATATTCATGATCCGACAACTAAAGAATTAATTACATTTAATGCCGAAATTCCAAAGCCTGAAGTTTTTTTTAGTTATGGTTTAGTGTGGTTAGATTTTTTAGCCACTGTAAGCGTCAGCGTTGCTCAAAATTCAGCGGGCACAAATGTGCTACGGATTAAAACTACAGCTCCGGTGACAAAATCAGCGGTCAGTATTCTAGTTTCAAGCAGCTGGGGTGGCCCGCAAGTGCTGCGTAAATTTGAATTGTTGATTCAACCACCGTTGGTTATTTCATCCTCACCGCCCATATCTATGGACAGCGTCTCCTTTGCACGTGCACCGATGGTTGATCCCAGCATTGAATCTCAGACTTCGTCAAAATCTGCGTCAACTTCTGCAGTTAAGCTAATAACATCTCAGGGCGGTCCCGTAATTGCTGCATTGGTTGGTCATTCGCATATTGTGCGACAAGGAGACACTTTAATAGCATTGGCTCGGGCAGTTTCGGCGCAGACCCATGAGCCATTATCGATTTCGATGGCGGGTTTATATCAAAGTAATCCGCAGGCTTTTAGCGGTGGTATGATGGATGCGCTGCTTATCGGCGCAGTTTTAAGAATGCCCGTACCTTTGGCACCTATGCCTGCATTAAGTGCTGCAATACCTACTAAAGCTGACTCACCGCTCATGACTACTGAGGCCTTGCAGCAGCGTATGCAAAGCTTGGAGCAGGATCTCGCTGAGTCCTCACGGCTGTTGTCGCTCCGATCAGCAGAGTTAGCGCGTTTGCAGTCAATGTCTACCTCCAAGCCTTTTGAGTATACCGATGATATTTATTTCGTATTTCATGATTTGTTACGTAATTTTTGGTGGGCAGTGGTTGCAGGTATTGTTTTATTAGGGATTTTAATTACTGTATTACTCAATAAGATACGACAAAAATATAAGTTTAACTTAGGTAGTGTCGGCACGATAAGTAACAAGGCAGATAGCTTGCACCCAAGCACCTCTGTGGGCGATTTGCTCGAGGTGCCAATGCGTATGCCGCTTAATTCGTTGTCTCAATTGACAGAGTTAGACTCTGAAACAGAATCAGAAATAGAGGATATTCAAGGCGATGCGCCTCTGCTCGATGCAATGACTAATAGAATAGATTTGGCGCGAGCTTATATAGAAATGAAAGACTTTATTGCGGCAAGAGCACAGCTTGAGCAAGTATTACTCAGCGATATTGCTGATCAAAAAGAAGAAGCGCAGCAGTTGCTCAATTCCTTCAAGGCATGACACGCTGGGCAGTTGGCGTCGAGTATGACGGTAGTTCTTATTGCGGTTGGCAATATCAGCATGGTCAGCCCTCAATCGCCGCTGAATTGCAAATGGCTTTAGGTGCTATTGCCAATCATCCGGTCAATTTAATTTGTGGTGGACGTACTGATGCTGGAGTGCATGCTTCAGGTCAGGTGGTTCATTTCGAATCTGACTCTCCCCGTAACGCACGAGCATGGGTCTTTGGTGCCAATACTCAACTTTCCTCTAAAATTAGTTTAAATTGGGCACAACCTGTGCCTGATTTCTTTCATGCGCGCTTCTCGGCACTACGTCGTTATTATCGCTATACGATTTTTAACCGAAACGCACGTTGTGCATTGACTGCTCAAAGTACTGCGTGGGTACAAGCCCCTTTAAATATTGTATCGATGCAAGCAGGGGCCACAATGCTTTGTGGCGAGCATGATTTTAGTGCATTTCGAGCGGCTGCATGCCAGTCACGTTCAGCAGTGCGACGCATAGATCTTTTGCAAGTTACACGGGTGGGCGAGTTAATTCATATCGATATATCCGCCAATGCTTTTCTGCATCATATGGTGCGAAATATTGCCGGACTGTTAATTAGTATTGGTCGGGCTGAGCGCAGTACAGTAGATTTAACTAATATTTTGACCTCTCGAGATCGTCAGCTAAATGCGCCTACGGCACCTCCAGAGGGTTTATGCCTGCGGGCTATAGAATATCCTGCACCATTTGGACTGCCCGCTCCGTTATAATGATCTCCCCTTAAGATCCAAACGCTTGCTCTATGGCCTGGTTCGAAAAGCTTGTTCCTTCACGTGTTAGTACTGAGCGTCGCTCTCGCTCGGTTCCCTTGGGCTTATGGGTCAAATGCGTTGCCTGTGATAGCATTTTATATCGTGCTGAACTTGAACGTAATCTTCAAGTATGTCCTAAGTGCTCTCATCATATGCAGATCGGTGCGCGCGAACGATTGTTAAATTTTCTTGATAAGGGAAGCGTTGTAGAGCTTGCAGCAAATATAACACCTGAAGATCCTTTGCGTTTTCGCGACAGCAAAAAATACAAAGATCGTTTATTGGCAGCAAAAAAAATAACTGGTGAGACAGATGCGTTGATTGTCATGGCTGGCCGCTTAGAGTTGTCCCTTGTGGTAGCCTGTGCCTTTGAGTTTAAATTTTTAGCCGGCTCGATGGGTTCTGTTGTGGGGGAGCGCTTTAAGCGTGGCGTAGACCACGCTATTGCTACGCGTTGCCCATTAGTTTGTTTTTCGGCAAGCGGCGGTGCGCGTATGCAAGAAGGGTTACTTTCACTGTTGCAAATGACGAAGACAAGTGCTGCGTTAGCAGATCTTGCGGCAGTAGGGTTGCCTTTCATTTCTGTTCTTACTCACCCCACGACCGGTGGGGTGTCAGCGAGTCTCGCTATGCTGGGTGATTTAAATATAGCTGAACCTAAAGCGTTGATTGGTTTTGCTGGGCCACGAGTCATCGAACAAACTGTTGGTGAAACTCTCCCTGAAGGCTTTCAACGCAGTGAGTTTTTGCTCGAGCATGGCGTGATCGATATGATTATCGATCGACGTCACATCCGGGAACGTCTCGCGCAATCTTTGCGTATATTAATGAATCAGCCACCAGTATCCACCACGTCTGCGATTGATGAAAACCCTGGCTGAATGGCTTGCGCATCAGCAGGCGCTGCATCCATTAGATATTGAACTGGGCCTTGAGCGTGTGCGCGAAGTGGCGCAGCGTTTGGGTCTGTTGCCTTGGAAAATACCAACTATCTTAGTCGCCGGCACTAACGGCAAAGGTTCAACAGTCGCCTACCTAACAGCCTTGGCGCAGTCGAGTGGTTTGCAAGTTGGCACCTTTACCTCGCCTCATTTACAAAATTATCAGGAGCGAATATCGATTAATGGTCTACCCATTGGTGAAAAATCTTTAGTTGCATGTTTTGAGCGCATTGAAGTAGCCCGTTTACAGCGAGGAGCTAAGGTTATTTCTTTAACATTTTTCGAATACAGTACTTTAGCTGCTTATGATTTTTTTTCACGCCAGGCCGTGGATATCGCTATCATTGAAGTCGGCCTGGGGGGGCGTTTAGATGCAACTAACATTATTGATGCAGATGTTGCAATTTTATCCTCTATTGGGCTGGATCATACCGAATGGCTAGGCGCCACGCTTGATCAGATAGGCGCAGAAAAGGCAGGTATTTTTCGTCCTTTACAGCCTGTTATTTTAGGCAGTATAAGAATGCCGGAGAGCGTGCATGATGTGTTACGTAATTTAGACTGCAAGGCGCAGTGGCCTGTGAAAGATTTTGCAGCAGAAGATCTTAACGCTGAAAATTTGACATGGACATGGCGGGGTCACCACCAAGCTTTTAAAAATTTGCCTTGGCCTAGCTTGCAAGGTCCCATTCAAATACAGAATGCAGCGGCAGCGATTGCTGCGTTTCAAGAATGTCGTAATATCTGCCCTAACTTGAGTGCTAAAACTCTCGATGAAGATATTATTGGCGAGGCCTTACGTGCTGTGTCATTGCGTGGACGCTTCCAAAGAATCCCAGCCTATCCGGCAACGGGTCCTGAATGGATTCTTGATGTTGCCCATAACGGCCCTGCCGCCCAGATGCTCGCTGCAGCCTTAGAGGAGTTACCCCGCGCAGGTCGGGTGGTGGCGGTGGCTGGAATTTTCGCGGATAAAGACATTAACGCCATTGGGCTTGCACTTGATCCGCAGATTGACGCTTGGGTACTCTGTGGTTTGCAGGGTATGAGGGGCCTAGATGCCATAAACTTGCGGGCAAGGCTACCCGTGCAGTGCCATAGCTTGGCATTGGTGCCTGACGTAGCAGCAGGATGCGCTACAGCTTTAGCGCTTTCAAAGCCAGGTGATCGGATTATTGTCCTTGGTTCTTTCATGACGGTAGGTCCAGCGCTCGACTGGCTTGGGCTATAATTAGTTATTGGATACCGCACTTAAAAATAGGCTTACAGGCGCAATCATTTTAATTTTGATTGCTGTTTTGCTGTTGCCAGAAATACTCACTGGCGCCGGTCAGCGCATTAAGGCACGTGCACCTATGAACTCAGGCGATGGGCCACCTGTGCGTAGCTATAAGGTCGACTTAACTGAAGCCGCCCCTATGTTGACCAAAAAACCGATGGTAGAGTCTGCTGAAATCGCGCTGCCTATGCCATTTATCCCTGTGCTAGCGAAAACTCTGGAAGTTGCTAAAGATCCTGCCCCCGAGCCTAAACTTTCACCAAAAATAGCAGTTTTACAGACTGTTATTCCTAAGGGTGCGCCCGTTATTGAGCCGCTCACCTCCGTCTTGGCTGTTCCTGTCGGATCTTTCTATGTGCAAATTGGTAGTTTCAAATCGCGTAGTGCGGCTGACTCCCTCTTGAGTGGACTCAAGAAACAGCAATTTTCTGGCACTGTGTTGCCCTCATCAGGTGAGTCATCTTTCTATCGGGTGCGTATTGGACCAGCCAACGACCGAGTAGCTGCCAAAGGTTTAGCGGTGCGTCTTGCCTCAGCTGGGCATCCGGGTTCTATTGTGCCCCCGAATGAACAGACCAGCGCAGTAATACAGTAGATATAGAATACAAGTATGACCCTGATCGATTATTTTATTATTGCGATCTTGCTGATCTCTGCTGGGCTTGGATTTATGCGCGGTTTCTTTCGCGAAATTACTTTGCTCTTAAGTTGGATAATTTCTTTATGGCTTGCGACCCACTTCGCTTATCTTATAGAACCTTTGCTTGCCCCGTGGGTAGTGAACGAGAAGATAAGAAAAAT
>SHZO01000096.1 GCA_009692285.1 Gammaproteobacteria bacterium
TATTACGATCGCGACGATGTTGATACCAAAGATCAATATACTCAACACCTAGACGCTTAAGGCAGCCATCTAGCGCATAGCGCACATTGTCAGGTCGCCCATCAACACCAGATATTTTATTGTCGGGCGAAAATTTGAAACCAAACTTTGTAGCAATAATAACTTTATCACGATTACCAGACAGCGCTTTACCTAGTAGGCTTTCATTGACATAAGGACCATAAACCTCGGCCGTATCAAAGAAATTAATACCAAGTTCTATAGCACGAAGAATTGTAGCGATACTTTCAGCGTCATCGGTAGGCCCATACATAACGGGCATTCCGGCAACGCCTGACATGCCCATTGTGCCAAGCCCAATAGCCGAGACAGTTAGCCCCTGACTTCCGAGCTTACGTTGCTCCATAACTTTATACGCCACCCAAATAATCTTGCTTGCCAACCTCTATGCCTACACTACGTAGTAAAGCGTAAGTGGTTGTGACATGAAAGTAAAAGTTTGGGAGCACCCATTTTTGTAAAAAAGCTAAACCTTCTAACTCTAATGTCCTGTTTCGCAAGGGGACAGTGATGTGTCTCATTGGCGCATCAGCGAGCTGCGCAGGAGTAATTGTTTTCAGCCATTCGATTGTTTTACTAATGCGTTCTTGAAGTTCTGACAAGGTTTTTTCGGTGTCGGGAAAACTGGGGGCTTCGATACCAGCTAATCGTGCAGTGCTCAGCTTGGCGAAGTCACAGGAGAACTGTACTTGCCGCGTTAAAGCAAACATATTTGGTGCGAGTCTCAGGTTCTCCAGCACTCCTGCTTCAATTTTTTTATCTTGAGCATAGAGCACCGACTTTTCTAAAATCTTACTTAGATTTGCTAGCATAGGCACAAATAGCTCAATAGTCATGGCATACACAGAAACGGACATTATTTTCCTCCTTGCGCAGCACGCTTTTTATCAATCCATATCTTAGTCACAGTCCAAGTTGTCGCATTGGGACGCGAATCTCCGAGCGGAGGAGGATTTATATACTGGGGATAACGCGATGCAATAATTTTCATTAGCCTAGGAGAAATTCGTTTTTGATCAAATGTGCTGTAACCTGTAGCGTTGAAAATCATTTCGCCAGAGCGATCTCCCATACGCATCCAAGGTAACCAGCTTGAAATACGTTGCCATGAGATACGCGAATCACCAATCCGCGGTTTTTTATTATTTATGAAATCAACCGTACGATAATACGTGTTGAAGATTTCCATAGCATGGTAATTACCGCCGATGTACTCCTGATATCCACCGGCAAGGGGATTATCGTAAAAGAGAGGCGCTTCGCTTGATGAAACTAATAAGTCGTCATACCAACGCAGAGAAGTAATTAAAGGCTTACCTGCGGCAGTAATTGTGTAGATTGGTTGGCGCATATTTACAGGGTCATTTGCTACGTGAACTACTTCGACGGTTTCACCTGTCCATGGGTTTTTCCACTGGTCAATAATTTCACCAGTCGCAGGGTCTAGGTACACCATGATCTCGCGTGATATGCTACGAAAACCTTCGCCACGTACTGCATCTGTATGACGCTCGCATTGGCGTGTATTGATCCCAATTACATCAAATATATGACGATCTTTTTCGCCTGGGGATCGGCTATAGAGACGGCCCTCCCACGTACCATAGCGCGGTACGGCTTCTTCAGTTGTTCCGCAGGTCGTTTTAGCACTCCAAACTAAAGCTTCGGCTCCTTCGCGAGTCGCGGCGGGGCCTAGTAAATCATCTGCAGCAGAGACTAAGAGGGGGCTCAGTAGTGCCATGGTTAGTAAAGTTGATTTAAAGCTTTTTAAGCGCATTCAAATACTCCTGAATAATGTGGCTTGCAGATGTTAAGGAAGTTTGTAATATTAATAATACCCTCTTGCATAAGGATTACATAGTAAGTCTTAGGTTGAATTTATCAGCCAAGATTCGCAAGCTTTAAACTTTATTTTTACTGTTTGGGAATATGCTACTGGCTAAATATGTCCAATCTTGCTGGGTAAGTTGATTGTTACGTACTGGAGAATTTAAGACCTTACGGCAGCTACTGGTTCTTTAAAAAAAGAGGTCCTTTTCGGTTAGCTTTTAAAGAACTCGAATATGAGATAATGAGCGTCCTTTAGTCCATTATGGTGTCTAAAATGTCACATATCTGGTCTCCAGCGTACATGGCTACTTTTGCCAAAGTCGTTGATTTGAACGGTTTTTCTGCAGCAGCTCGAGCGCTTAAAGTCCCCAAAGCTGGCATTAGCCGTGCGATCGCAGAGCTTGAATTAGAGCTAGGTGTACAGCTTATGACGCGCACTACGCGGCGCTTACATCTCACTCCAGCGGGGGCACAATTATTGCCGCACTGCAGAGCAATCCTTGAAGCTGCTGAACGTGTTAGACAACGTGCAGCGTTGCTCACCTTACAGCGTCAGGGGCCGTTACGCGTTTTTGCTGACACGACTTTTGGCCGCGTGCTATTGGCCCCTCTTGTCCCTCGTTTTCTTGAGCGTTTTCCAAATATTCCGCTAGAAGTAGAGCTCGGTGAGCTCGGGACCTTTGCACGGTCTGATGATTACGATTTGATCATTCGCGCCGGTGAATCTGCTGGGCCGGAATACATTGCCAAGATTCTTGGCGCACCTCCGTCAATCTTGTGCGCAACACCAGCATATTTACAAAAAGCAGGGATTCCTACTACACCTGAAGCACTTGAGGCTCATGCTTTACTAACCCCTGAGAGCGGTGCCGGACCATTATATGTTTTACATTTATCACAGGGGGCTCGGCGAGCAGAAATTACAATTAGCCCTAAGCTTGCAGTAAACGACCCAGCTTTGCTGCATGCTGCAATGGCAGCCGGTTTGGGGATAGCATTACTACCAGAGTTTTTATGTCGTCAAGGTATTGCTGCACAAAAAATTAAACGATTGTTGCCGGAATGGGCTCCTCCATTACAAGAGCCTCTATGTGCCGTGTATTCATCACACTTAGCCACAGATACTCGTGTTGTTGCTTTGGTTGATTTTCTTGCTGCTAATATTGTGCCCGCCTTAGCAGGGTAATATTAATTTAGGAACTTGATATGTATCGCGCTCCGTTAAAGGATCTTCGTTTTGTGTTACATCACCTTATTGGTGAAACTACTCTTAAAGCTTGCCCCGCGCATGTTGAGTATTCTTTAGAAATTGTTGATGCTGTTTTAGAAGAAGCCGGAAAGTTTGCACAGAATGTACTCGACCCAATTTATAAATCAGGTGATCGCGATGGCGCGCGCTGGACATCTGAGGGAGTGCTAGGTGCTCCAGGTTACAAGGCAGCATACGCACAATACGTTGCAGGGGGCTGGCCCAGTTTGCGTGCTTCGCCTGACTTTGGTGGTCAAGGAGTGCCAGCCGTATTAGGCACGGCAGTAGAGGAGCTTTGGGCGGGGTCTAATCTGGGTTTCAAACTCTGTCCTATGCTTACTCAAGGTGCCATAGAAGCTCTTGAGCATTATGGCAGTAGTGAGCAAAAAAAATTGTTCATGCCAAAGATGGTTAGTGGAGAATGGACCGGTACGATGAATCTAACTGAGCCTCAAGCCGGTTCTGATTTAGCGGCAATTCGTACGCGAGCTATACTTAATGGTCAAAACTATAAAATCTTTGGTCAAAAAATTTATATCACCTATGGTGATCACGATTTTACAAATAATATTATTCATCTTGTATTAGCGCGCATTGATGGGGCGCCGCCCGGGGTTAAGGGTATTTCATTATTTATTGTACCTAAAGTATTAGTCAAAGAAGACGGTTCACTCGGCGCACATAACGACGTTCAATGCCTTTCTATTGAGCATAAGCTCGGCATCCACGCAAGCCCTACTTGCGTCATGGCCTATGGCCAAAAAGATGGTGCAATTGGCTACTTAGTTGGTGAGGCTAATAGAGGCCTTGAATACATGTTTACTATGATGAATGCTGCGCGCCTTTCAGTGGGATTGGAGGGGTATGCTGTGGCTGAGCGTACCTACCAACAATCCGTTGATTGGGCGCGAACCCGTGTGCAGGGAACCCCTCCGGGGACATCGATTGGTAATAGCGCACAACCGATTATTCATCATCCAGATGTGAAGCGCATGTTGTTGATGATGAAGTCCCAAATAGAAGCGCTGCGAGCCTTAGCTCTTTATGCGGCATGGCAACTAGATCTTGGGAATGGGCACCCTGATGTGGCGTTGTGCGCGATGGCCAAAGTTCGCAGCAATTTGCTCATCCCAGTAGTTAAAGCGTGCAGTACTGAAATTGGCATTGAGTTAGCTTCTTTGGGTATACAAATACATGGGGGTATGGGATACATTGAAGAAACAGGCCCTGCGCAGGCGTATCGAGATGTACGAATTACCACAATCTATGAAGGAACAACTGGCATACAGGCAAATGATTTTCTCGGCCGTAAAATTGTGCGTGATCATGGGGTTGTGATTACTGATTTTATTAAAGATATGAGAGCTGAGTTAAATCAGATGACTAGCCCAGTGGAGGCTGTAATGGCTAGTAAAGCAGCAGCGCTGGAATCCATGGCAGCCCTTGAAACTGTTATCAATTATATCTTAGTAGCTCATTTAAAAGCCCCAGAGCAAGCGTTGGCAGTTTCTGTGCCGTTGTTGCGTATGGCAGGTTTAGTATTTGGAGCTTGGTTGCTGACGAAGTCAGCTAATATTGCTGCACAGCAATTAAGTTCTGGCGCTACAGACCAAGATTTTTTAAATGGCAAATTAGCCTCTGCTCGTTTTTATGCAGCGCAAGTTTTACCGCAAGCAAACGCTTTGGCGCGTATTATCACTGGCGGTGCAGCTAGTGTATTAGAGACAGAGGCTAATTTTTTATAGCAGTCTCGATACATCAATCTTCTAGAACATAATCAATTACCCGGCGCTCAGTGGTAAGATCTCTTAGCAAGGGCTTCACAGCCTCATGTATTGGATGAGTTTGATAAATAGTGAGCGCAGCTTGGTCCTTTAGTTCTGTGTAAAGAACGAGATCTGCGGCATTTATGTCTTCAATAAAATCAATACCAACTTCTATCTTTATAAGTCCTGGTATTTTTTCCCGCATGCTTTCTAGCAGATTTTT
>SHZO01000010.1 GCA_009692285.1 Gammaproteobacteria bacterium
CAAGTATTTTTCTGCATATAAAAAGCGCCCCTATCTCTGTACTGCCAACCAAAAATGCTGCTGATACCTTGCATGTTCAAGCAGTGCTTTAAAATTTTCTCCTGGCGCTTATGAATGCGGGTTGTAATTAAGCTCTGGTCATTTATAGCATTAGAAAAGCTGTATAAACTATGAAGGAGTTAGGTTTTTACCTTAAATTAGACTAAGAAATTTGGCTTGCGGGCCTCATCAAGTAGTTTTTCTTTGGTGGAGAGCTCTTTGTAATACACTTAATACACCCTTTTTCCAAAACAAATTACAAATCCAATGCAATTTTCTCCAGCCGGAGATTAAAGTACATGAATTAGTTTTTAAGATTGAGAATTGGCGCGCCCGGAGAGATTCGAACTCCCGACCTTCTGGTTCGTAGCCAGACACTCTATCCAACTGAGCTACGGGCGCGCTGCAGATAAGAACCAAACTCAAACCCTAGGCAAGAGAATTGCGTGGGCTAGAACTTGCTGTTGGAGTGCGAAGTTTACACGATCAAACGGAAGGGGGCGCAAGAAGCTTGAAGTTGCATAATATAAAGCTTCCTTGAGGGCATCACCCTGCCCTCTCAGACCAAAACCAGCAAACGACCTACCCTTTACGATGAGATGTACTACTCACAGTGCCTAGTTGTTATATGAGCTTCAGCATCTGAACTCAGGCCATTGGTACTACAGAATGGAACTCGCGCCAAATGGGGATGCATATGCCTGTATTTGGCCGCGCAGGGGTCCGCTGCTGCGAGATCTTCCGATAAGCCCTCAATTCCGGTTACGTATAGCAGCATAACTCCAAACATCTTTACTGCTTAAAATATAGACTATAGGCCCCTCGAAGCCGACTACCACAAACAATGTATTAATCTTTCTACTTGCGAGTAAAATTGTTCTGTGCCGGCTGTAAATAATATATTTCAGAGGTATTTTTAATAAATAAATTATGAATAAAGACAGCCTACAAAACATGCCGCGAAAAATACCTAGCCAACGACGAGCGCGGGCCACGGTTGATTGCATTTTAAAAGCAGCAGAATTAATCATATCTAACGAAGGATATGAATTCGCAACTACAAACCATATCGCTGAGGTCGCCGGCGTCAGCATTGGCACCGTCTACCAATATTTTCCTCGAAAAGAAGCTATCCTCGCCGCGCTAATTGAAAATGCCATCATCGCTAGCTCAGAGCCCTTGCGCCAAACACTGCTAGCTCACATGCACACGCCTCTTGCAGAGGGAGTACCAATACATTTGCGTTTGATATTAGAAGGTCGCAGAAAGTACTCTAAGATATTCAAACACTTACCAAGTAACTTAGGCAACTCTGGTACTAATACCAATCTACTCACACCAGAGACTTTTCTTTTTACGACAATTTATATGTACTTCAAACAGCATCATACCGAAATCAAAATTGATAGCATTGACACCGCCATGTGTATCTCGGAACATTTAGTAGTTGGGGCTATTAATAATTATCTACAAGACACATCTCCACAGTTAAACGATAATGAATTCATCGCAGAACTATCTAACGCGGTAACTCGGTATCTAACTAAGTAATAACCGATTATTCCTGATCAGATTGCGGCGGAAAAACACCGTCACGGAAAGGATATGGTTTTCCTGACATACTGAAAGCACCAAATTGGCCAGGCAAATGCTGCGGAAAATATTGGCGAATCGCTTCGAGGTCCCAACCGCCTTGCATAACCAGCGTCTTACCGTAATGTGGCTGCACCATATGCGAGAGACGCTCACCACCCGTGCCAAAAATCTGGCCAGTAACCGCTGCGGCTTCATCGCAACAAAGATAAACCACGGCGGGGCCATTACGCAGGGCATCAAACTCAGGCGCCCTATTACCCTCGGCATCACGTGCTGTGCTGGACATGGCTGTTGAACCGAGCGGACCAATGGCATTAACTCGAATACCATGACGCGCAAGCTCTAAGGCCCAAGTATACGTCATTGAAGCGATTGCTCCCTTCGCAGCCGAATAGGCAGTTTGGCCGAAATTACCAAAATGCGCGCCAGAAGTCGTATTGATAATTACGCCTCCCTGACCATGTGAAACCATAGCCCGTGCAGCTGCTTGTGTACACCAAAAAGTGCCTTTAACATGAACTGTTAGTACACTCTCGAAGTCTTCATCGGACATCTTAAGTAGCGTTCTATCACGCAAATTACCAGCATTGTTAACTAGAATCCGTACACTTCCAAAATTTTCAATACAAGTCTGTACTAACGCCTCAGCCCCAACTCGAGTGCCAATATTGTGCGTCGAAACAATTGCTCTCCCACCTGCTCCGATAATTTCAGCGACAAGTTTTTCAGCATCGTTGCCGTTAATATCATTAACTACAACCAAAGCACCTGCTGCGGCCAGATGCAGGACATGACCCCGCCCAATACCCCCAGCTGCTCCGGTCACAATAGCCGGACGACCCTCGAGTAAAAGAACACTCATGACAGATTGGGCAAGAGCATTTTTTGCAACTGATCTTTGAGCATGAACTTTCTTACCTTACCTGATGGCGTCAAAGGCAAACTTTCAATGAAAACAATGTAGCGAGGCACTTTCCACCGCGAGATCCGCTCAAAACACCAAGTACGCAGCTCCTCAGCAGAAACTGTAGACCCTGCAGCAAGCTTAATAGCTGCGCAAACTTCCTCACCGTATTTGGAATCAGGCAAGCCAACTACTGCCACTTGGCTGACCGCGGGGTGCTGAAGAAGCAAACCCTCTATCTCTGTCGGCGAGAGATTTTCACCACCGCGAATAATCATATCCTTAACACGCCCTACAATCGTGATGAAACCCTGCGAATCCATCGTAGCGAGATCGCCTGAATGTAGCCAGTCATCATCTTCTTGCGCCTCAGATTGAAAGGGAAGAGCACGATAACCAATCATGCGACCGGGTCCTTGATAACACAGCTCGCCACGCACACCGTGCGGCACGATCGTACCGATCTTATCAACTAATTTAATACTCACACCCGACATCGCCACCCCCGAAGTCACCGCTCTTTTTTCAGCCGGGTCACTAGCGCAGGTACCAGAAGTTGCACCACAAGTTTCGGTTTGACCATAGCCATTGATAACTCCAACACCAAAGCGCCGTTCCCATTCACGGAGCATCTCGACTTGGATGGGCGCTCCACCAATTACCAGAACTTCCAAGGCAGATAAATCGCGCTGCTCAAAACTTGGGTCCTCAAGCATCGCAATTACCATCGTTGGAACACCTGAAAATATACGGCAGCGTTCCTGCTCTAAAATCTGGAGCGCACGATCAGATTTGAAGATACGTAGCGGTAGAGAAGTCGCGCCAATCAAAGCGGCTCCCGGCGTGAAACAACCGGACCCTCCAATATGAAATAAGGGAAATCCATGACAGACTCGATCACCCGTATTTACCCCATAGCGACGATGCGAGTTGAGCGCTGAGGTAACGATGGCATTGTGTGAGATTTGTGCGGCCTTAGGATTGCCTGTTGTTCCGGAGGTGTACTGAATCATACAAAGGCTGTTAGGGTTCACCTCTGGACATTCGAACTGAGCAGGTGCTTGTTCCATCATTTGGACTATGCCCTGAGTGAACGAATGAATACCGAGCAGATTGGGTAATTCACTAGCTATCGAACGAACTACGTCACCTAGTTGCACTCCCCCTACTTCTTCGGCGTGGAAAATACCGCGCACCTCTGCTAATTGGAGCGCAAACAATAGTTCGAGCCGCTTGTAGAGAGGATTTAAAGTCACGATAACCATACCCGCTCTTGAAATAGCATACTCAAGCAACACCCACTCAGGATCGTTCGGCCCCCAAACAGCAATGCGATCCCCAGGACTGTAGCCACTGTTAAGTAAACCTGATGCTAACTTTGAGGCCTTATAATCAAGCTCCTGATAAGTCCATCGCAACACACCCAAACCAGACGCATCGCCACAGACCAATGCCTCTCGTTCAGGCCATTGACGAGCAGCGCCATATAAGACCGTGGACATCGTCATATTCAGGTGAGGGGTTTCTTGGAGCTCAGCCTGCCAGAACGATAAAAGTGGATCAGGACGGGTAGCTCTCATGCTGTTGTAATCTTTTCTTTGCCGGCTATATGCGCCGCAGCAATGCAAGCAAAAGTCAGCGCCGCTCCCAATGTTGCACCTGCACCAGGGTATGCGCCTCCCATAACCGAACCAGCTACATTGCCTACTGCATAAAGCCCTTCGATAGGACACCCGTTCTTCCCTAACACCCGAGCATCTTCGTCAGTCTTTGGGCCCCCTTTTGTGCCAATATCTCCAAGATCGAGCTGAACAGCATAAAAGGGCGCTTTTATGAGCTCTCCTAGTGTTCGATTCGGCTTGTGCCGCGGGTCACCATAAAAAAGGTTGTGAAAATTTCCGCCCCGCTTAAATTCTGCATCGACACCGAGACGTGCAAAAGCATTGAACCGCTCTACAGTGTCCCCAAGCACCTGGGGTGGTACAGCTATCTTTTCTGCTAACCCTGCAAGAGTGTCAGCACAATAAAAAAGGTTATCGATCCAGTTCAGAGGAAGTTTGCTGTCAGGGACGATAGTGCCTGGCGACAAGCCACCGAGGGGATACTTCTCACGAAAAGAAGCATCGAATATAAACCAACAGGGCAGATTCGCTCCTGTAGCAACATTATCTCGAAGCATTGCCTGTCCAAACTGATGATAAGAGCAAGCCTCGTTAGTAAATCGTTTACCTAGTCGATTAACCGCAAGACTATGCGGATAGCCGCGCTCGAAAAAAAGCGGGATGTTGCGAACCGTATTAGGAGCGTCTATAGATGGCATCGGAATCGAGGGTGCCCACCAGGCCTCATTCATGAACTCAGTATCCGCCCCAAGCGCTAGGGCAGCCTGAAGAGCATCCCCAGTGTTATTGCCTCGCGGCGTTGCGCTCCATTGCGTGCGCGTCGCGTTGCCAAGATAGCGATCACGCAGCACCTGATCTTGCTCAAATCCACCCGAGGCGAGTATCACACCACAAGCGACTGAAAAGCGAAGCTCTCGCCCATCGCGCTCAACAACAATACCGGAAACCCGCTCGTTTTCCATCAAGATACGCTTCAGTCGCATTTTTAATTGCAGCGAAATATCACGATCAGCCAATGCCTTGCGCAACCCGCCGATCAAAGCCATGCCGTTGGTTAGTCTGCGGTCGCGATAAGTTCGTCGACGCCATCCAATTTTTGACCAATAACCGAACAGCACACGAAGTAGTGTCCACTGCCAACCCTTAGCCTGCACCAGAAGCTGCGTGCCTTCAGTCACATCAAGAGCAATTTTCCCAAAAAGTTGATACTCAGGATGAGTTTCCCTCATCCGAAAAAACTCATCTCCAAGTATGGCTCCGTCTATGGGTTTAACGAACATAGTTCTACCGCTGGACAATGCACCTGGGGCAAATGGGTAGTAATCGGGATAGGACTCAGTCGGGTGGGTGTAATACCGAACACCCACTTCCTTCAGATAGACGGGGACCTGCGGCGCGGTCTCGACATAGCGCGAGAGTTTTGCATCAAGCACTAATCCCTCGGTTACCGACCTCAGATAGTCTAGGGCTTTTTGTGTAGAGTCTTCATTGGGCGACTCGCTATTATTGGGTATCCAGATTGCACCACCAGAAACAGCGGAAGTACCTCCATAGCGATCAGATTTTTCAATAAGCAAAACCTTCAATCCCAGATCATGCGCCCGGATCGCTGCAAGCATCCCGCCAGCCCCTGACCCAACTACAATTACATCTATGTCAGTCGTTATTTCTTTGGGTATAGTATCGGTATTCATTGGCGCTCCTTATCAGGATTAATCACTTAACTACTTATAGACTTAGATCGAGCTCAGTTGAAACTCAAATAATCTGATGCGGTGTCACTGGGCATCTTCCTGACCCTGCGACATCTGCAAATTTAATCGAAATCCAGGGTGCCAGTCAGAGGCAGAACAATGCCAAGGCGAAGGGGAGTTATCGCTGGCAGGCAATGCCACCTTCACCCATGCCGTGCTAGCAATACGGCTGCCCACCGCAAGCTCGATCTTAAGGATTGCCCAATTTAAATCAGTTGTCGCCTGCTCGAGGGTATCTACCGCACCGGTAATTACCAACTCGTTACCTGGACATATTGGGCTGTGCATTGTCAACCGAAGACCCCCTACACGTCCCTGCGGGCCAGACCAGTCAGTGACATAACGGATAATCCAACCCATCTGCGTGTAATTATTGAGAATGATGCCAGGTAAACCTCCCTCACCCACAGACCACTCGTGATCGTGATGCAGCGGCTGCCAGTCGCGGCTGGCCACAGCGCCCATAATGACTAATTTAGGTGTAATCAAAACTCGTAGTTCCGGTATTTTTTCAGCTATTAATAAATTAGGTTTCATAGGAGTATTCCATTAAAAAATATTTTGTATATGACTAATGTCTGCGGTATGCGAGGAACTCAATCGTCTGCAGCCCGAGTAATACTTTGTCCTGCCGCCTATAGATGACATTAATAGTCCATTTGCGCCCAGGCCCCAAACGGGTCATACGCGGCTCACCCACGTCACGCAATACCTGCTCTACGCTCACTTCATCGCCTGCACGAACGGGTTCGTGAAACTCAAGTTCCACAGACGTAACAATCCCATTGGGCAGTCCAAATGCTTCTTTGAGTAGGAAGTGCAACTCCATTGGACGAAGGCTATGACCTTGCTTACCCGGATACCACTCAGGCTGACTGCCCCAGCCCGGAAGCATCGCTGGTGGAGCGATTACTGTACCCGTGTGATCACGCGCTACGGCATCATCCCAGTACAAGGGATTTGAATCGAACACAGAGGCACAGAAATTGATCCAAAGCCCACGCTCGACTGTTACGGTATGCTGAATCGTAATCACTATTTGACCTATCCAGCTTTTCACTAAGGCCGGTATGTTGTTACTTTCCAGATTATTCATAAGGCAAACCTCTCGCATGCTGGATGGATACCTATCTTTAAGACTAACTGGTGTAGCGCTGAGCATTCAACCCTTTAGGATTAAGCCATTATGCAATTTAATTTCTGGGTAGTAACCATGATTATCTAACATAAGACTAGTTCTGATAACCTACGCTGCGCCCAATCTTAGAGGCAAAATTTCCTTTGCGAGGAACGCATAGAAATAATGCAACGCATATCGAATTATATGAGTATAAACTGAGTGTGCTGATGGTCTAAGGTCTGTTTGCCCTGCTACTTGTGACTGGGGCACAACCCTAATATATTTAGTCTCTAACAGACTTAGCCTTCAATTATTCAAGAGCAGAGTATGCAATGACGGCCACGAGCAAGCACTACAAGCTAGGAAAATATGATTTCCCCCGAGGCTGGTTTATGGTTGCCGAAGCGGCCGAACTAGGCTCTACTCCAAAAGCATTACGTTTTTTTGGCAAGGACTTTGCACTATATCGAGGCGAGAGCGGTAAATTAGTTCTGCTTGACGGGCACTGCATCCATATGGGTGCTCATCTGGCTAAGGGTAGCGGCAGCTCAATTGTAGTTGCAGGTAGGCAAATAGAAGGGGACTCCATCAGGTGCCCGTATCACGCCTGGCGTTACAACTCTAATGGTCAAGTTGACGACATCCCAAATTTTGATGGTCCTTGCCCAAAGAATGCTAAAGTAAAGTCATACCCAGTTAGAGAGACTTTGGGTGCAATCATGATGTGGCATGACTCTGAAGGCAGCGAGCCAGATTATCCACCTCCTACACTAGAGGAATGGGATGATAGTCAATGGATTAACGGAGTCTATGACCACCTGGGTATTTTGCCTATACACCCACAAGAAATACTCGACAACATGGCTGACTCAAATCATCTAGGCCCCACGCATGGCGCAGAGCCGGAATATTTCTCGAACGAGTATAGCGCGCATATTTGTCGTCAAACACAAGGCGGCTTTAGAAAAGAATACAACGCGTATTTGCGAACATATACTTGGTACACTGGGCCTGGCCTGCTGATATCAAGAATGATAATCGGAGAGGACAGATCTACTGAATTAATATTCCATACTCCTGTTGAGAATGGCTCAGTAAAGGTTTGGAATAATGTGGTGATGAGGACGGCAACCCAGTCCCCGAGCGACTCAGAGAAAGTTATGCAGCAACAATACCAGCAAGCCGTACTCGCTGCGCTTGCTCAGGACTTCGATATATGGGCAAATAAAGTCCCCGCCCTGACAATCAAAGCACTACCTAATGAACGTAATTTTGCGCTCGGAAGAACTTGGTATAGGCAGTTTTACAACCCCCGCTCAACAGCGCACGAGTACCAATTGAAGATACAGGGAGAGCACTTTGTACCCCATAAAGCAGCCCCCACACCTGATTGTTATCTCAATACAAATAGATTTATATTCAGCTCTATAAACAATACCGCAGAAGAGATTGCAAAATGAACAGCCTAGCCTCATCAAAATTTGAAGAAAAACTTAATGTTGCTCCAATCCTTGACGAAATAGAACGATTAGCATCAGCCAGTCGTTCGCAGCGCAGTATGAAAAAAGAAACTATGCAGTTACTTGTCGATTCTGGGATTTTCCGCGCCATGGTACCTAAGAAATTTGGCGGCATAGAATCTACCCCTGCTGAATTTTTAAAAGCCGCTATACAAATTGCGGAGCGTGATATGGCTGCCGGATGGATTGCGGGAGTTGTCGGCATACACCCATTTCAGATTGGGATGATGGATGAGAAAGCGCAGCAAGATGTTTACGGTCAGAGCCCCGATGTAATTGTAGGTAGCACTTATAATCCCTCCGGAGCAAAAGCAGAAAAAGCAGAGGGTGGAATAATGCTCCAAGGTCGGTGGGCCTGGAGCTCAGGCTGCCACCATGCAGAGTGGTTAATACTAGGCTGCGTAGCACCTGGGGAAAACCTAATTTACAGTTGCCTCGTCCCTAAGAAAGATTATCGCATCCAAGACACATGGTTCACTATGGGTCTGCAGGGCACAGGTTCAAATGACATCTTCATTGATGAACCTGTATTTGTGCCTTTTTATCGGATTCATAAGCAAACCGATGGATTTGAGTGCAAAAATAATCAACCCAACAAAATGTATAGCATTCCTTGGGCTCAAGTGTTCTCAGCGTGCGTAGCAGTCCCAAGCATAGGTGCAGCAAAACACGCATTGCGAATCTATATTGCCAATAAAAATGCCAGTAGTATCGATGTCGCTAAAATGCATGGTGATCCAGATCTCGCGAGACGTGTAGTCGAAGTTGACACGCTCATTGATGCAGCAGAGCTCAGCCTTTATCGCAACATGGCATTACTGCTTGAAACCGTGGAATCCAACAAAGAAGTCTCGATGCTAGAGCGTGCCCGCATTAGAAGCCAGACTGGCACCATTGTTACCAACATGATCGCAGCGGTAGATCTACTAATGGCTGTTGCAGGCGGACGAAGTGTCTATACTGGCTCAGCGATACAGGAAATCTGGCTTGATATGCGCATGACGCATGCTCACATTGCAAACAATCCAGTTCCTCTAGCCCGTAACTACGGCAACATGTTATTAGGGCAGGAGAATACAAACTTCTTCATGTAATAAAACAGCCATTGCAAGACCCACGAGCTCAAAAACTACAAAAAAAATCTTAGGCGGTTAAATATCTTAGCACCGCATCAGCAAGGTTGGTCGTGAACTCTGAATCCGTCAATTTTGGCGACGGGTCATTGAGGTAGAGGTTCATCGCGCCCACGACCATGTACTCGATGACGCTATCGACAATCTCCAGATTCTCAATCTTTATCTCAGCTCTATGCTCCTCCCAAAAAATTTTAGTCGTTGTATGCAGAAAACTCTCTGGCGTTAGCAAATGAGCATCATCGCCGAACTGCGCCTCGCTGCTATGCAGGCCGCGGACGATATCAAGACTTGCTTTGCGCGCCTCTAGCACTAAACCAATTACTCTAGGCAAACACTCTTCAAGTGGTCGATGCAAGTTATCTAACATGCACTGACGTAAGGGACCAGCGTGCCTGACAACATCCTGCTCGAGTAAAGCCGCGAGAATTGCCTCTTTGCGCGGAAAATACTGATACACCGTCCCTATACTGACACCTGCCACTTCCGCTATGTAATTGGTCGATGCATTTTCAAACCCTTTATCAATAATGATCGATCGGGCCGCCTGCAAAATAGCATTCACAGATGCTCGTGCACGCGACTGACTGGGTAGTTTTCGCGGTGCAATGGGCTGTTCGCTCGCTTTCATATTACTCACACTATGTCTAGGAGAACTCATGAGCGCTGTTCGCTTCGAGACACACTACCAAGACACCAAAGAAGAATCCAGCGAATGCTTCAGATACAAGAAGTATTACTCTCTCGCACTTAGGCCTATAACAGCAGCGGAACGGCCTGCGCGACGCCCAGAAAAAACGCAGTCTGCAAGCGAAAGTCCGCTGAGATAAATATCTGATGGTATTCCGATCGCAGCGCGACCAGCCGCATAGAGCCCCTTAATCACTGCTCCGTTATCCCCTAAGACACTACCTGACTGTTCATCGAGCTGTAGCCCGCCCAAAGTAAAGAATGCAAAGAAAGCAAACCTGTTGCTAATTGATGTATTAAGAGCCCAATAAGGACCTGCGCCGAGCAATTTTCGATAATCAGAATTCTTCCCTAAAGGATCAGGCTCACCATGCTCGATCTCATGATGCATTGAGGCTACTGAATTTTTGAGGCCTACCGGATCTACACCAATCTTACTAGCGAGACCTCCAAGCGTGGGATCACGTTTAGTCCCACCAAAAAAAAGGTTGAGTAATGTCGGTAACTTAAAATTTTTAAAGCCACCATCACCCGAAGGCAGGCACTGCATAAGCATCGCACGATACAACTGCTTATCAATGATCATCCAAGCATCGCCATTAGGCTGCTGCCTAATCGCCTCGCCCACAACGCCACTGTACGCATCCTCATTAATAAAACGCTTACCCTGCCGATTGACAATCAACCCCTGCAACAATGCAGCGGGTGGCGCTATCTGACGGCCAAGGTACGAGCGATCCAGACCGCGCACAGCGCCACCCACTGATACGCCCAATCGAATGCCATCGCCACTGCAACCCATAGAACCCAGTCGCATCATTGCATCAGTTCGATCTGCCAGCGACGGCATATGTTTGCGTAACATATCTGCGTTATAGCTAAAACCGCCGGTTGCAAGAATTAGCCCTCCATATACCCGAATTAATTTTCGTACTCCAACCTGACGCTCAAAAGCTAAGGATTCTTTAATCGCCTGATTGGCATTTGCAGAATTAAAGGAATTAGTTGGTACAACAATTGCGTAAAGCTTCTGATGTTTCTTCTGATCTTTCAGCCGCGTTATCTCAAGAGTCTCTACACCGATCACTGCACCACTGTCATCGACAACCAATCGCACTGCACGACTATGATTTTGCACCCGAATCGTGCTTCGCATTACCGAATTCTTGAGGGCGCCAAAGAAAGCGTATCCCGTCAAGCCCTTTCCTAGAGTACGATGACCACGCGGCGCAGGTCTGGCCTTCGCAGAGAAGGCAGGTACTTTCTCGTTACCCGAAAAATATAGATGCTTGCCTTCAGGGGGATAACTAATCTTGCCAGTGTACAGCGAACCTTCAAAACCAACCCCATGCTTGACGAGCCAATTAGTATTCTCAGCACTTTGTTCACAAAACCTAAGAAGCGTATCCTCACTCACCGCATCCTTGCGCTCCAAATAGAGATAATCAAACATGTCCTTAGCCGTATCTTCATAGCCTGCATCTCTTTGAAATTGAGTCCCGCCCGCATAGTACACACCACCTGAGAATGCAGTTGACCCGCCACCTTTGAATCGCTCGATTACCAAGACATCAGCGCCACATTCGTGAGCCTCCAGAGCCGCCGATGCACCCGCCCCACCAAACCCTACAACTACGACATCAGCCTCGTCATCCCACTGCACATCTCTATCATGAGCAACAACCAGCGGATCTTCTGCAGCCAAGTTATTTCGCACAACCGCTTCTTGATCTGTGTCGTTCACTCCACTCTCCTAAAGTTAGACAAGGCAGACCGTAACAAAATAATTCCTGCGGGCAATCGGCTAAATAAGGTTCACACTTACATCATCGCGGGCGTAATGAAGGCGTCTTCAATCACTTCTAAACTGTACGACAATATCCTGTACTGCATTAGCTACATCAGCACGGCGATAGCCCAATAATTTGTTTTCAACTGGATCAGGATTCACACGCACCCAATTGCCGCGTCCTTGCGGAATAGCTATATCGGGTAGCATAGGGTGCTCCCCGTGACTCACAGCGATGGATGTCCTATTGCCGACAGCGGCAAAAAATAGCTCAAAATACTGAACAAAACTCAAATCCTCATCACCCACTAGATAAGCTTTACCACTTTCGCCGCGCTCAAGCGCCCCTTCAAGCGCCTCGGAAAGTGCAATATAAGACATGAAGTTTGTTCCCCCGCCCGGAGCACTCGGCGGCACAGGAATCTTACCCTGAGCCCATTGCGTATAGCCTGCAAACATTGGGCTAGATAGTCCCGGCACAGTCCCAACCATAAAGGGGGCATTGACGCTTATCACAGCAAAACCCGGACGCGCTTCTGCGCGCGCTCCATCACATGCCGCCTTACGCGATTGAATGTATCTATTCCCAGCAACTAAACCAGGGGCAGCCTGATGGTAATAACTGCCGAGCTGCACAACACGTTTAACACCTGCATCACGCGCAGCGCGCATAAAAGCCGGAACAGCATCATGATTGGCTTTTTTTAAATGGGCTACAAAATCAGCATCAGGCGGAACATGGCGCGGATCATTAGCCGCCGCAAATACGACCCAATCGAAGCCTTTAAGACGCGCCGATGTGTACTCTCCAGAAATATAATCACCCAGTAAAAAATGCATCTTGGCCATCGGCGTATCCGGATGTGGTGCATTGCGACCAGCTACAGTAACTACATGTCCCTTGCTAGCAAGATATATCGCAGCATGCCCACCTAACGCACCGGTACCGCCCACAATTAATATTTTCATGTTCTTACAATCTTAACCAACACAGGCCGTGTTTCTTCCCAATCAATGACCAGTAATCGTTTTGTGAATCGCCACACGCCGCCTTCGCGCCGCCACTCATCCTGATAACGGATCTCCATCACAAGAATCATCTCCGCGTCGTTGAGCAAGTGATTTGCCGTGCAATAAGTTTCACCCTTTGCGATGTCACCGTTCACCTGCACCACCTGATTATGAATATGGTGAACAGTGGAGCGGAAGGATTGCGCGAGCATATCAATCGTTCCCATCGTGGCCTCGCGCCCAGCAATTCTGAAACCTGGCCCTTCAATCACACAATCATCAGTCAGCACCGCGTTCCATTGAGTCTTGTCACGCCGATCAGCGGCTTGTGCATAAAGCTCAGCGCTCTTTCGCAACTCCAGTTCTGCTATTATTTGCGTAAATGTGTCGATTCCAGACATGTTTAATTTCCTTAAGTAAATTGTGCGGTCTGAGCTCTTACCTTGATCCATCCTAAGAGATAAATCACTATCGGAGCACTCATGATCTCGTAGCCGGTGGCGGCGCCCAAGCATGGCCCCAAAGATCAGGCACTAAGCTGCGCGTAGGCACCCAGGTACTCCAATCAGGCATCAGACCATCACAACCAAACTCAATATCAAATCCGCCTGGTGTTGCAACATAGAACGACAGCATATTGTCGTTGCTGTGTCTGCCAAAACTTGAGGATATATGCCGCCCTTGTACAATACAGCGCTCAAGGGCACGGCCAACGTCATCGATAGTTCGCGCTTCGATCATCGCGTGCACGAGGCCTGAAGGCGCCGGCATTGGAGCCAATGCCAGACTGTGATGACGACGACTTATGCAATGCATAAAAAGAATCTGAAGCAGCGGCACTGTTGGATCAGGGGAAATCGGAATCCGCATTTCGTCCGTATCATCAAATCCTAACAAGTTTTTATAAAACTGATGGGTAGCTTCAAGTTGTGCGGCTGGCAGTACAACATGGCCCATGCCGAGATCACCGGCTACAAATCCAGACACGCCCTGCTGGGAGACAAACGGCTGGTAGCTTCGAAACCGACCGTAATAGAGCTCCAAACAATTACCAGAGGGATCAAAAATAGTTATGAAATCAGTAACAGATCGGGCACGTGCATCTTCTGCACTTCCGCGCTGAACTTTAATACCTGCTCGCTCGAGAACAGCAAGACAATCAGCGAATTGCGCCGGCCCACCCAACTCCCAACCAGCGGCAATGAAACCATTGCGCTCGGCGGACTCAATCGAAAACCGAAAGGGCCGATCATCGGTACGCAGATGCAATTGCCCACTCGGGCCTTCGGAAGGCATTAAGCCTAAAGCATCGACACCCAAACGTCGCCAGTCATTCAGATCGGTTGCAGCAATACGAATGTAACCCAGTGAACAAATTGACATGCAGCTAACTCCTTATTAACGGATTAATTAAAGAAATAATCTCATTATTTTATAAAATATAATTTTATTCACGTAATTTTCTCGTCACCATTAATTGTCATAAGATCAATCAAGCGCACTAGTACATTTATATCTGAGCAATAAAGGCCCTTGCATCTGCCTCGCCATGAGAGTCTTTAATTGGCTGAATAATATCGTCAGGACCAAAATAGGCTTTCATGCTCGTTATTTTCCCAGCATCATTGATCGTCATCACATCAATCACACGCACTTTTAGTTGTCCGATCTGCGCCGTGAATGCCATTGCACCTGCCTCACCATGAGAAGCACGAATTGGAGCATCAAGCGTGAGCTTAGCGCCAGTAGCAATAGCATTCTTATAGAACGCCAATAGTTCTTCACGACCCTGTTTTACCAGCGAGCCTACAGGATCCTCAACAGTGGCATCGTCAGCGAACAAAGCAGCGACAGCCTGCGCGTCACCTTTATTGAAAGTATCAATGTAGGACTGCAGTATGGCTTTAATTAGTACAGAGTTTGGCATGGGTTAGCCCTCTTTTTTTGAATTCTTTAGTAGGGACAATTTTTCTAGCACAGCATTATGTTCTTCACTACCATGACAGAGACTCTGTTGGCTAGCGGCAAAATCTAGGAAATCTCCTAGAGAGGTTCTTTGTCCGGTTTGCAGCAGCCGTTTACTCATGCGAAGCGCAGCGCGGGGTTTGGCAGCGAAGCTCCGTGCCAGAGTTTTTGCTCGTGCCAGTAAGTCTTCAGGTTCAATCACCTCCATGAATAGACCCAAAGCTAAGGCTTCTTGCGCAGCTATTAGGCGCCCAGAAAATGTTAGTTCAGCGGCCCGCTGCATCCCGACAATACGCGGCAAAAACCATGAGCCACCATCACCGGAAATTAGGCCAAGATTCACAAATGTTTCCCCCATCGTGGCCGATGTAGAGCCAAGACGAATGTCACACATACACACGAGGTCAAACCCCGCACCAATTGCCGCACCATTGACTGCAGCGATAGTCGGGACATCAAGGCGATACATCGCCAAAGTCATCTGCTGAATATTGTAACGGTAATTGTCCTGCAAATGGATTGCAGGAGAACCAAACATTCCTGTTTTGGTGACCAGGTCTTTGATATTACCGCCAGAGGAGAACGCTTTTCCATTACCAGTAAGTAGAAGTACCCCAATCTCATGGTGTCGATTGATCCAATCAACAATATTAATCAGATCTGCAACAATTTCTGTTCCCGTTAAGGCATTGCGCACATCATCGCGATCAAATGCGACAGTGCACACGCCCTGCTCAATAGTTACTTTGGTATCGGTCAACACAGGTAAATCTTTAATGTCATCCATTGGTGTTATCTCCTCGTTGGATCAGGTTACTCCAAAGATGCTCGGCGCCTTGCATAAGAACTAATTTTCCCAACTGCTCCGCCCAGTAGCGATCGTTGCCGAAATCAGAACGCCAAGACCACAGACGCTGAGTGAAGCGATGCAATGAATGCTCCATTGTGAACCCAATAGCACCATGGACCTGATGAGCAATCGAGGTGGCGGGTGTGATCGCTCGATTAGCGCGTAGTTTTGCTGCAGCGACCTCAAAGCCCGCCTCACCGATTGAGGCGGCGCGAAAGGCAGACTGCGCTGCACACTTCACGGCAGCAGCTTCCTCTGCTAAGAGAGCCAACTGATGTTGAATCGCTTGAAAAGTACCGATTGGTTTGCCAAATTGTTCGCGTTGTTGTACGTGATCTACACATAATCCAAGTATTGCCTCGAGTGCACCTGCTATCTGAGCTGTGCGCAATAAAGCGCCCGCATTGTGCAGGAGCACACAAGCATCCTCCACAAAGCGCAGCTCGAGCACAGGGGCGAGAAAAAATTGCAAATTACTGCACATCTCACCCGCAAGATTAGGCTCATCGCAGATCCCTGTTGCCTGTGAGGCGCTGAGGAGCACAAAGCACTGACCTTCTAGACCGCTCACTGCAACAAGCAAAAAACGTGGCTCATTACCCCAATATTTGGCATGGACATTGCCTGTGAAATTCCAAGCACCTGAGACAATATTTTTCTCCAAATATACGTTTTCACACAAACCAAGGGCCACCTGTCCAGATAGAAAATCAATATCTGCAACGCCAAGCAGGTAACGCGCGAGAACTTGCTCGCCCACCGGTAGTGGCACTGCAAACTGTCCGAGTCGATAGAACACCTCAAAGGCATCGAGCCACGAACCACCGAAGCCCCCTACCGATTCCGACACAAGCGTCTGCAAGAGGCCTAGCTTATCTACCTCACTCCAACAGGCTTTGAGTGCTGAATCATCGTTTCTAGCAGATATGCCCGCTTCTAAATCCGCAAACAATCGCGATACCGAATCTGCCAACAACATACGTTCAGTGTTCATCTCAACTCCAACCCGCGTGCAATCATGCCACGCAAAATCTCTCGGGTGCCTCCACGTAAAGAGAAAGAAGGCGACGCATTTAGAAGGTAGTTCAAGACCGCATGTAGTGGTACAGTTTGTGAGGGCGGCATTTCTGCACCAAGCACTGCTTGAATTCTAGGTGGCAAACTTTGCTCAAAAGTACTGCCAAGATCTTTAACAATAATCGCCTCTAGTGCGGGTGTGCCACCGGAAGACAATTGTCCTGTGACTGATGTAGACATTTGTCGTAAAGTCCACATTTCAGAAATAATCTCACCTACTAAGGTCACGACTGGCAAAGAAGCCTGCGGTCCTGCCGCACGTACAAACTCTTCAATAAGTCTATAGCAACTTAAGTAACGCTCTGGCCCACTACGTTCCAAAGAGAGTTCAGCATTTACCTGCTGCCATCCTTCGCCTTCATTGCCAAGTAGCATGTCATCGGGAACAAAGACGTCCGTGAAAAAGACCTCTGCAAAGTGACGATCCCCTGTCTGGTCAGTAATGGGACGTACCGTTACGCCCGGGCTCGAGAGATCGATAATCAACTGGCTTAAACCGGCATGCCGACTACTTATACTCCCACTCGTGCGCAATAACGTACTCATCATGTGTGAATGAGGAGCTCCGCTAGTCCATATCTTTGAACCGTTGACCTGCCAGCCCCCACTAACACGCACGGCACTAGTCCTGATTGCAGCAAGGTCAGAACCTGCAACAGGTTCGCTCAGGCCAACACAAAAATACAGCTCTCCGCGAGCGATTGCAGGTAAAAAGCGATTCTTTGCATTATCGCTACCGTAACGCAACAACAACTCACCGGTCTGTCGATCAGCCATCCAATGTGCCGCAACAGGTGCACCAGCAGCAAGCAACTCCTCAACAATGACATAACGCTCTAGTGCGCTACGCTCTTGACCGCCATATTTTTTAGGCCAAGTCATGCCAATCCAACCACGGGCCCCAAATTTACGGCTGAAATCAGCGCTAAATCCAAACCAAGTTTTAGCTCTATCCTGCGGCAGCATCTGCGCAAGCTCTACTCTAAGAAATTCTCTCACCTCGGTGCGTAGCTGTGCTGTGCACGGGTGCATTTCAACTGGATCAAATTTGAATTCATACATAGCAATAGTTCAGCGCATCTTTAAATATAGACTTAAACCCTACAGGCTAAAGCCACCGTCTAAAATCAAAGTCTGTCCCGTGACATAAGCAGCACGATTAGATGCAAAAAATACTACCGCGTCAGCAACCTCTAGTGCAGTACCTAAGCGCTTTAGTGACGTATTTTTAATTGCCGCTTCTATATATTTCTCATCGTACTCATTGCCTTTAAAGCGAAGAGCCATACCCGCATTAATCAATCCGAGTGCCACAGTATTAGCCCGAATCCCATACCGCCCTTCCTCGCGCGCAATGCCGGTTATCAAAGCATCAATCGCCGCCTTAGGCGCAGCCGACAAAACATCCCTCGCAGCCCAACGATGCATAGCTACTGTTCCAATCTGCACGTAGGAACCTCCTTGATTACGCAGGTGTGGCAAAGATGCATGAACAACATTAAAAAAACCGTTGGCATCGGCATTCATAACCTCACACCATTTTTCAGCACTAAGATTTCCAATGTATGTCATCGGGATACTACTACCTGCGGCATTGATGACGGTGTGAATTCGGCCATGTTCGCTCACAAGGCGTAAAAATAAACTTTCCATATCCGGAGCGGATTCAATTGATAGCTGATAACACTGCGCCGCACGGCCCCTCTTAGTCACAGCACCGACGACTTCGAGCGCTGCACTGTGATTATTCCGATACGTCAGTACCACATCAGATCCCGCTTGCGCCAAGCTCTCGCATATGACGCTACCAATACCGCCACTGCCACCAATAACAAGTGCTACACCTGCGGGAAAATCTTGCCGGATCATGATTGTCTCATCATAAATTTCGACCAATGATCTCTTTCATAATTTCATTAGTACCACCATAAATCATTTGTCCGCGAGCATCCGCCCAGGCGCGGGCGATAGGATAATCAAGCATGTAGCCATACCCCCCATGCAGTTGCACACAGTCATCAAGTACGCGGTTCTGCAGCTCGGTGCACCACCACTTTGCCATAGCAGAGGTTTCGTTATTAAGCGTACCTAGAGATGCTAATTCGATGCAATGATCAATAAAAATTCTTGCTATCTGAGTTTTAGTCTTACACTCTGCAAGCTTAAAGCGAGAATTCTGAAAATCGATAATTCTTTTTTTAAACGCAGTGCGCTCCTGTGTGAAGGTAACGGTTTGATCGATTGCCGTCACTGCGCCCTCAACCGAGCGTATAGCAATAATTAGACGCTCCCAAGCTAACTCTTCCATTAAGTATCCGAAACCTTTACCCTCTTGACCCAAAATATTAGCAGCCGGCACATGCACATTATCCAAAAATATTTCACTAGTATCCTGGGCCTTTTGTCCAACTTTTTTAAGCGGCTTGCCTTTACGAAAACCAGCACGATCAGTTTCAACTAAGACAAGTGAGACGCCCTTAGCACCCTGAGCAGAATCGGTCTTCACCATCAGGACAATAAGATCAGCTAAAAAACCATTAGTAATGAAAATCTTTGAACCATTAATGACCAGCTGATCGCCCTCGCGCCGCGCACTGGTCTTAATACTTTGGAGATCTGATCCTGCATCAGGCTCAGTTAATCCCAATGCACCAATGGCCTCGCCGAGCACCATCTTTGGTAACCACAAAGCCTTTTGCTCGGCAGTGCCAAGACGGGCGATATAAGAAGCAACAATTTCAGAGTGCATCGCAAAACCAGGGCCCATCGCATTAATGCGCTGCTGCTCTTCGATTAGGATGGCGCTATACTTACGGTCTGCACCAGCCCCACCATATTCTTCAGGAATAGTTACGCATAACAAACCAGTCTGCCCTGCTTTAAGCCAAAGCTCCCGGTCCACAAAACCCTGCTCCATCCATCGATCCATATTTGGGCTGATCTCAGTTTCCATGAAACGCCGCACAGAAGTTCTAAATAGCTCGTGTTCTTCGGAAAAAATGGTTCTGGCGACGGGCATGGACATGAATTCGTCCTCGAGAGGCAGTAACAGATGGCAGATAGGCGGGATAACCCTTTTAATCAATTCTATGTCCACTATATTATGGGAGGCTTGGCAGCTCAAATGAAACTCACGTTTTATGAAACTTGCGCATTGCATCACAAAGCGAGTTTAAGATGAGTATCTGGCCCATATAATGGGACAATATTTAGAATATTAGGCTCGTCAGATTTACAATGCTGAGGGTAATTAAAGTGGCTGCATATGTAGTTGGTTTCTTGCGAGTTAAAGACTGGAAGTGGTACCGCGAATATCGCTCAGTTGTTGAGCCTCTTGTAGCCAAGCATGGCGGCCGATATCTGACAAAGGGCGGCCCACTGTCTTGGCTCGAGGGTGATCCACTACCCCCCCCAGATGCAGTAGTTATGCTGGAATTTCCGACACGAGAACAAGCACAGCAATTTTATGTTGACCCTGCCTATGTACCCATGATCACCTTACGAAAAAACAGCAGCCAAACAGAACTAGTAATTGTTGATAGCATATAAAATATTGCTGTACTACTTGGTTAAAAATCTATGATGCAACTTCATGAATCTGAGCACGTGGCAATGATGCGCGAGTCCGTTGCGCGCTTCGTAAAGAAAGAGATGCCCCGTGAACTCGCCAAAGAATGGGATGCGCGTAATTACTTCCCCCGTGATGTACACAATAAACTAGTAGAGCTTGGTGTAATGGGCCTAACGGTGGCAGAGGAATACGGGGGCAGCGGTCGGGATATCACGGCCACAGTGGCTGTCATTGAAGAGCTGTGTACTCGAAGCCTTTCAGTGGGAGGTGGCTATATCAACTCAGCCTGTTACGCAGGCTTAAACCTCTCTGAGGTCGGTAGCGAGCAACAAAAACGGGAACTTCTACCCAAGGTCGCTAATGAAGGAATTATATTTGCCTATGGCATATCTGAACCAGATGTTGGCGCTGATGTGGCCAGCGTTAAGAGTGTTGCCACGCGAGTGGGCGATAACCTGATCGTCCGTGGCGAGAAACGCTTCTGCTCAGGTGCAGCTATTTGTGATTACATCTACACACTAGTACGTACCGGTCCTACTGAAAATCACTACAAAAATTTATCTCTGCTGTTAATTCCACCCAATACACCTGGAATACGGCTCAGCCCCCAGGACACGATGGGACTAAAGGGAGTCGGCACATACGATGTTTCTTTTGAGGATGTTGTGGTTCCAATCAACTCTGTTATGGGCGGTGAATCCTGCTTAAATAATGGGTGGACTCAGCTGGTAGGCCCTGGTCTGGATATCGAAAAGATTGAAATTGCAGCCATGGCTTTAGGCATTGCGCGCGCTGCAGTTGAGGATGCTTGGGAGTATTCACAGCAACGTGTGCAGTTTGGCAAACAGATCTGCACGATCCAGTCGATCCGGCATATGTTGGCTGAAGTTAAAACTAAATTTGAAGCCTGTCGACTCATGACCTATAACGCGGCGTCGCTATTGGACCAACACAAACCAGCCTCAGTTGAAACTTCAATGGCCAAGTTATTTGTCTGTGATACAGCCCGTGAAATCGTCATTACCTGCCAACAAATTATGGGGGCATATGGCTATGTCAAGGACTTCGACATGGAGCGCTACATGCGCGACATTTTAATAATGCCAATTCTAGGTGGGTCTTCAGCAATCCAAAAAAATAATATTGTTAATCGCCTACAACTGCCTCGCTAGTACCTGATCGGGCAGTTACCTCAATTAGAGTAGCGCTACCGCGCGCGAGTAGCCTTCCAGTATCAGAGACAAGCTCGCCCTCAACATAACATGTACGTTTTGTTCGTGAAATGACACGCCCAATTGCCGTAATACGACCACTCTTTATCGAGGCAAGGAAATTAGTCTTCAGCTCTAGTGTTGGCAAGTAACTTGTCGGTGGCAGTCCGATACGCGAGGCGCGCGCCATCACCGTATCAAGCAAACTCAAATAAACCCCGCCGTGAACACCCCCACCTTGATGTAAATGCTGGGGACCTACTAAAAGTTCAAGTAGATATTGCTCCCCCTTCTCACCTTTAAACTCAACTCCAAGTAATTCATTAAAGCCTGACATTAAAAATAAATCCTTGCCACCGTCTCCGCAACACAAGCGGGCTTCACAGCGCCCTCGATTTCCATGGTGTAGAGATTGATGATCTGCAAAACATTATCTTTAATCTCTTCAACACTCACCAATCGCGAACGTACCCGGATGCGGCCACCGACCACCAAAGGATGAGGAAAACGCACGCGATTAAGACCATAGTTTACTGACAGCCTTGAGCCAGGAAATCGAGGCCGCTCCGCAGTCACACTTCCGGCAAGATAGGGCATTAAAGAGAGCGTCAAGTAACCATGGGCGACCGGTCCGCCGAAGGGTGATTCCCTGTGTGCACGTTCTGGATCGACATGAATCCATTGTTTATCCAGCGTAGCTTCCGCAAACGCATTAACGCGCGATTGATCTACAGTAAACCAATCACTTACATACGTTTCTATATCAATCTTTGTTAGAAGCTCTGAGAGTACTAATTGATAAGACATATACACCTCTAAAAAATTAAACCCTCAAGCACTAATGTGAAATCCACCATCTACACTTAAGTGCTGACCAGTTATATAAGCCGCTGCATCAGAGAGCAAAAAACAGGTCGCCGGCGCAACGTCCTGTGGGGTAGAGAATCGTCCCAAAGGAATTTGCTGCAAATATTTATCACGAAAATTTTCCTGCCGAATTGTCTCCGTCATTGCTGTTTCGACCATGCCATAACAAACGCTATTAACACTTATGTTATAGCGACCCAACTCGCGCGCTGCAGACATTGTTAATCCCAGGACACCAGCTTTTGAGGCACCATAATTGATCTGACCAAAAGTACCACGCCTGCCTGCGACCGAAGACACATTGACGATAGCACCGGGACGCTGAATACCCTGAGAGGATCGCGTAATGAAGTACGATGCAACCGCCTGCAAACACACAAAAGCACCGGTCAAATTAACATCGATGACTTGCTGCCATTGCTGCACAGTCATCTTATGTAACATAGCCGCTCGTACGATTCCTGCGTTGTTAATCAAGCCATGCAACGCGCCAAAATGGCCTACGATCTGCGCGACAGTTTCTTTGACGAAGGATGGATCTGCCACATTACCTACATAGGCACGCGCATGCTCCAAGCCAATTTCTTGTGCTACAGATTCTGCAGAGTTTCTATCAATATCAATTAATGCAACCCGCGCGCCCATATTGACAGCAAATTCTGAGAGCGCGCGGCCGATACCCTGACCCCCTCCAGTGATCATGATCACACGGTCACATAGAGACATTGGATTATTCATATATCATCCTAGACTAATACAGAAGTTTCAGTTTTAGTGACGGTTCTTTGCGAGCGATAAGCCAACATTAACTCAACCTCGCGTGAACGAGTCTTAAGAATACTGCTGTCTTTAACAGTGTCATAGCCGCGAATCTGCTCAGGTAAACTCGCAATTTCAACCGCCAGAGCAAGATTATCTTGTGTGAGGATTGCAATTAACTCTGCAATAGTGCGCTCATATACCAAGATCAACTCTCGCTCTGAACGTCGATGTGCAGCGTACCCAAAAAAATCAAACACTGTGCCACGCAAAAACTTTAATTTTGCAATTAGAAAAAAACCATGTTGCATCCAAGAGCCAAATTTTTGCTTCGGATATCGCCCTGTTAACGCATTACGGGTCTGGAATAGTGGCGGAGCTAGATTAAATTCAATTTTGAAGTCTCCTTCGAACTGTTCCTCCAGACGCTGACGAAATTTAGGGTCTGCAAATAAACGGGCAACTTCATACTCATCTTTATAGGCTAGTAATTTAAAATAATAGCGCGCTACGGTCTCAGCTAATATTCCACGATGACCCACAGCAGCAACTTCTGCTGCTGCAACACGATCTACCAACAGACGATAACGCAACGCATACGCAGCGTTTTGATACTGCGTAAGAGTTGCAGCACGTGAATTGATAAGACTACTCAATGTTTCTGGGGCACTCACGAAACTAATATTGATATCAGGCTTGGCAACCTGCTCGACATAAGGCAGATCATGCGCAGCCTGACGACCCCAATTCAAACTCGATTTATTCATCTGGACTTCAACACCATTAAGCTCAATGGCACGTTCAAGCGCCGCCAAACTCACCGGCAGCAACCCTAACTGCAACGCGTAACCCACCATAAAAAGATTACTCGCCACAGCATTACCCATCAGCGCACTAGCCAAAGGAGTCGCAGCTACAAATTGGACCTGGTCCTCGCCTGCTGCCTGCGCAATAGCCCGCATCATCTGCTCTGGTGCCAGATCTAAATTCGGGTTCGTTGCGAACTCAAAGGTAGGTGCGACATGACTGTTCACCAAGATGCGGGTATGCCCAGCACGCACTTTTGACAAAGCATCTAGTCCCGCAGTAACAACTATGTCTGTACCAAGAATCAACTGCGCGCCGCGGGTGCCAATACGGGTAGAGTGTAGGGCTGCAGGGTCAGCCGCAATGCGAACGTGGCTAGTGACCGGACCATTACGTTGCGCCAATCCTGCCACGTCTAAAACCGAGCAGCCTTTGCCCTCTAAATGTGCTGCCACACCAAGTAATGCACCAACTGTCACGACCCCAGAACCCCCTATTCCCGTGATCAGGATACTGTAGGGCAGCGTAGCGGATACGACAGGGGGAGTAGGCAAAGATTGCAGCTGCTTCGCCGAGGCGCTCTCACCCACCGCCTTAGACGTGTTTTGACTTCTAAGTTTACCGCCGTAAACAGTCACAAAGCTCGGGCAATACCCTTTGAGGCAAGAAAAATCCTTATTACAAGCTGACTGATTTATTTTTCGCTTACGCCCTAACTCTGTCTCTACAGGTTCAACTGCAATGCAGTTAGATTGCACACTGCAATCCCCACAACCCTCACAGACAGCTTCATTAATAAACGTACGCTGATCTGGATCAGGAGCCTTACCACGCTTGCGTCGACGACGCAGTTCAGTGGCGCAAGTTTGATCGTACACCATGACCGAAACCCCATGGCACTCGCGCAGTTCACGTTGCACTGCATCGAGCTTATCGCGATGGTGCAAAGTAACCCCCTCAGCAAAAACAGCATGCTTGGTGTATTGGCTAAGATCATTTGTCAGCACAACAATGCGTCCGACGCCTTCGGCATGCAGTTGGCGAGTCAAGGCGTCAACTCGTACTTGCCCTTCAATCTGCTGGCCGCCAGTCATCGCAACAGCATCATTCACCAAAATTTTGTAGGTGATATTCACACCCGCAGCAACGGTTGCACGAATCGCGAGGATGCCAGAATGAAAGTAAGTGCCATCGCCGAGATTTTGAAAAATATGCGGCGTAGAGGTAAAGGGGGCAATACCAATCCATGATGCTCCTTCACCACCCATCTGATTTACGGTCAGCGTACGTCTCTCCGGCAAAAACGTAGCCATACCGTGACAACCAATGCCACCAAAAGCCAAACTACCCTCGGGAATATTAGTCGAAGTATTGTGCGGACAGCCTGCGCAAAATGCGGGCAGACGCCGCAGTCCACTTGCTCCTACACCCTGTGGAAGCAAAAATAATTCTAGTGCGCAAACGCGTTGCTCAATGACAGGATCAGATTGCATACGCAACAAGCGTTTGCCAATCGCGATAGCAACGAGGGTCGAGGACAATTCGCCCTCAGCGCTGAGCACCGGCTTGTGAAACTCATCAAATTTTCCAACTAGCCGCGGACGCTGCGGCAAGTGATAAAGCAACTTCGCAAGCTGATCTTCGATCACAGCACGCTTCTCCTCCACCAAAAGAAGCTCCTCTTGCCCAGCGGCAAATGCCAGCGCATTCACCGGCTCAAGCGGCCACGGCATCGCCACTTTATAAACTGACACACCCTTCTCGCGGCAACCATGTTCATCCAAGCCCAACTCATCAAGCGCCTGCATCACATCTAGGTAAGCCTTTCCAGAAGTTACAATACCTAATCGACGTATCGGGCTCTCGCGAATTACACGATCCAAAGCGTTTGCACGCACAAAGGCTTGAACGGCTGGCAGTCGCTGTTGGTACTGCAACGTCTCAACCAAAATAGGCATCATCCCCCAACGGATATGCAACCCACCTTGGGGCAAGGTGACATCCTGTGGCAAGCGGATGCAGATCTGTTCTGGGTCGATTACCACTGAGGCGCTACTCTCAATAGTATCAGTCACACACTTCATGCCAACCCAACAACCTGAAAAACGTGACAGCGCAAAACCATAGAGACCAAAATCTAAATAATCCTGTACGGTTGCTGGGTTGAGATAGGGCATACCAAAATGAATAAAAGCCTGATCGCTCTGGTGAGCAGTGGTCGATGATTTCGCGCCATGATCATCACCGGCGAGCACCAGAACACCGCCATGGGAAGCTGCGCCACCATAGCTGCCGTGCTTGAGCGCATCTGCGGCACGATCCACTCCAGGTCCTTTGCCATACCAAATACCAAAAACACCATCATATTTAGCGCCTGCCATTAACCCACTTTGTTGACTACCGGCAACCGCTGTCGCACCCATCTCTTCATTGAGACCTGGTTGAAAATGGATTTGATGCTTGCGCAGATGAGCCGCCGCTTGCTTCAAAGATAGATCGTAACCCCCTAAGGGCGACCCCTCGTAACCCGAAATAAAACCCGCCGTATTTAAACCTTCCGCTAAATCTCGGCGACGCTGCATCATAGGCAAACGAACCAAAGCCTGTGAACCTGTTAGATAGATTCGACCTGACTCGAGCGAGTATCTGTCATCCAACTGGTAATCGCCATCAATGGCTGCAAGTTTTTCAATTTCCTGCGATGACATTCTTCAATCTTCCTGCATGAACTCAATCGTATTGCCATCGGGATCTTCAACCATAGCAGCCTTAACACCTGGGCGAAGTTGGCGCACCTCGACCACAATTTTGTGACCGTCAGCACGACATCGCTGCATGACTACCTCAATATTTTGAATTGATAGGGAGCAATACCTAAAACCGGTGGCTGCTGCATAACCGCCACGTGCGACAAGATTGGCAGGCATTTTCTCTAGCAAAAGTAGCTTAATAAAACCGTCCCCACAACGCAGTTTTGTGACCGTACCCACACCTGGAAAAGGTAAGACTGCAATTTTTTCAAGCCCTAACGTGCCGCAATAAAACGCTAACGCTAATGACTCGTTAGCAGTCACGATGCCCAGATCTAGGGAGGCTCTTTTTAATTGCATATCAATGGCTCTCTATTTCGCACTTTAGGAGAAGCAGTATTTTGTACTACTTTGATAGTGGAACATCTTTTTTAGTATCTGCCGCAATACCTTGATGCCCCCAGAGATCCCCCTCAACAAATTCATTAACCGTCCAGGTGTCATCTATGGTTAAGGCTCCGTGACCAATCTCAACGCCGAACCCAGCGGGGCCCTGCATATAAAAAGAAAACATACGATCATTGATATGTCGGCCAAGCTGAGCCAAAAGAGGAATACGGGCCCGATTTACTCGATCTAATGCTAAACCCACATCATCCATTTTTTGGACCTCAAACATTACGTGATGCAGCCCCCCTGGCGGACCGACATGCGCCAGAGCAATGCTATGATGACGCTCATTGCAACGTAGAAATTGCAGCGAGTGCTCAGGACCAACTCGAATAT
>SHZO01000011.1 GCA_009692285.1 Gammaproteobacteria bacterium
GTACGGTCAAGCCACGGGCGCACAAATTGCAATCGAGTTCGCCAAATTATTCCCGCAGCGCATACTACATTTAGTTGTCGACTCAGCTGCCTATTTTAGTGGCAAGGAAGTTTCACGCTGGATCCCTAAATATTTCCCTGTCTTTAAAGTGCGGGATGATGGCTCGCATCTTGCTTGGGTATGGTCTGCTACACGCGAAATGGCTACTTTTTTTCCGTGGATGGTGCGCAGCAATGCCGCGCGTTTTGATCGCCCCTTACCACCAGCTACTGCCCTACATAATGCAGCTCTCGATTTGCTGCGTGCCGGCAGTGGATGGAGAGACGCCTATATACATGCTTTCCGCAAAGAAATCCGGGGTGTCTTCGAAGGCCTCTCCGTTCCTACTAGTGTTGTTTTTTGGCAAGATAGCGCACTGCGTGAATACACTTGGCGTATAGATGATCTACGCAGCCCATGCGCAAGATTAGACTCTGGCATTGGTTTTGAGGCCCGCGCGGCAAGTATTCATGAAACTTTGCGTACTGCTATCAATAAAGCGGATTCACATAGTCCAGCGACACAAGCACCTACCTCAGATTCGTTATTAAATAAGCTATCTAATGATTTTAGTTCTGCGCGTTGGTTTGTTAACACGCCTGCAGGTGCTATTCATGGTCGCAGTGGCGGCTTTGATCATCAAATTAATTCAAATAAAGGGCGCTCCAACAATTGTACTTTGGTGTTACACGCACCACTAGGCTCATCTGCTTTAGAGCTTGCACACCTTGATCGATTAAGCGTACATGGCTTAGCTCTATGTATTGACCTGCCTGGGCATGGCGAAACTAGTATTTTGGCTGAAGGAAATATAACCGAAGCCCATGCACAACAAACTAAAACATTAAAAATAGCTTTAGAGGCTTGTGGTTTCCAACCAGCGAGACTGATTCAAAAAAGTTTTAGTATTAAATATAAACATAAAAATCTATTTAGTACTAAAGCTCTTACTGCCTTTGAAGCTGAGCCTCTACCAGATCTAGCAGCACGCCATGATGGCACACATTTCTTAGCAGCTTGGCACTACGTTCGCGATAGTTACTTATGGCAGCCTTGGTGCGTACGCGAACCAAGCTACGCTGTGTCTATCAAAAGTTTAACGGCTAAAAAATGCCACAGCCGTACCGTAGAACTTTTAAAAGTACGGGCGCCACAAGCTTTGCAGCGCGAATTAGCGCTCAGTGATTTTAACCACTGTACGCCCAATCACGCCGCCTTGAAGATAAGCGCCAAAAGCATCTGATAAATCAGCGAAAGGAATAGTGCGGTTTGCAATCTGCTCTAAATGGCGTGGTTTTAAATCTGTAGCAATACGCTGCCAAACAACCAGTCGCATGGGACGTAACGTCGCTGAAGAATTAATACCCAGTAGATTAATACCGCGCAAAATAAACGGCATGACCGTAGTATTTAAATCCGCACTTCCTGCCAATCCAATACTGGCAATATTTCCCCAGTTATCTAAGCTGCGAGTTAACCAAGTCAGCATCTCTCCACCAACATTATCAATGGCACCCGCAAACCGAGCCACCTCTAAAGCGCGCTTACCAAAATCGATCTCTCTGCGCAGTAATACTTGGGCTGCGCCCAAAGAAAGCAAATATTTCTCTGCTTCAGGTTTACCCGTGACAGCAATGACTTCATAGCCACGTCCTGCAAGCATATCTACTGCAATACTGCCAACACCTCCGGTCGCGCCCGTGACCACGATCGGCCCTTTTGCGGGAGTTTGCCCGTTGTGTTCCATGCGATGAATTGCTAGTGCTGCGGTAAACCCTGCTGTTCCTAATGCCATAGCCTTGAAAGCATCTAACCCCTCTGGCATCGGAATGACTGATTCTGCTTTCAGCCGCGCATATTCTGCAAAGCCACCATCGTACAATTCAGAGAGCCCGGAACCGGTCACCAAAACATGATCATCTATTTTATAACGCTCATCGGTGGAGGACTCCACAATACCGGCTAAATCAATGCCTCCCACCAAAGGGTATCTACGTAAAATCTTACCTGCGCCAGTAGCAGCTAAAGCGTCTTTGTAGTTAATTCCAGAGTACAATACACGCACTACAACTTCGCCAAGACAGAGATCGTCGAGAGTAATCTGCTCCACCCTCGCTACAATTTTTTTGTCTATTTCGTTAATACGAAAAGCTTTAAACTTTTTGCTCATAATAATTAATTCTAACTTTATAATCGACGACGTGCTAACCAAGCTAACAAACCATCTGTATTTAAATCAAGATCATTATTTAATAGAGAGTCGATAGCCGCACTAGTTAACGTACATCCATGACGCTGTGCATTACTAAACCAAAGTGTACGTATAGCAGCTCGAATAGCATTATAAGCCTCAATGTGTGTTCTTCCCTTCTGCTCGAGCGCAAATTCTTCAAACTTACGTATCTGTTGCTTCAGATCAGCGCCAAGCCTAGGCAGTTCATCAACCCTACTGTAATGCGTTAAATAAGCTGCTTTAGGACCGATAGACAACAAGCGATTAATGGAGTTTATTAATTGCTGAGGATCAAATTGTGTTGGAGTTGTAGTCGGAAGAATCATGGCGCGGCCATCTACATCAAACTCACGATATGAAATGCCAAACGTATCACCACAGAAAACACTATGCGAACCATAATCAAAAAAAGCCTGATGATGCAAAGCATGTCCAGGAGTGTGTAGGACTTCAAGGAGCCGTCCTGACAAAGAAATAAATTCGCCATCTCTGGTGATATGTACACGGTCTTCCGGAATAGGCAGAAGCTCTCTATAAAGAGCGGCATAATTTTCTGCACCATAGACCGAAATAGAAGCTGCAATTAGCTTTGTGGGATTTACTAAATGTGCTGCGCCACGTGGATGCACGACAGCACGTGCCTTGGGAAATATACGCATCAGATGTCCTGCGCCGCCCGCATGATCCAAATGAACATGCGTTAATAACAGCCAATCTACAGAGTCATATCCAAGCTGCAACTGATCTAATGCTTTCAACAACAGTGGTACCGCTAAAGCTGTTCCAGTATCAATAAAAGCTGTGCGGCCGCTATGCACGACTAAGTGTGCCGCAGCGAGCCCTTTACGCACATGCTCGGTATCAATGGCAAAAATACCCTCTGGATACGCTGTAATGCTTGCCTTAGAACTCATAGCTTGTGTTGAGTTTTATTCAAACTGGTCTTCCACTTTTCTTCAAAGGCCCAAACTTCTTCAAACCCTACCATGCGGCAAAAATCATCAAAACTAAACAACGGCACCGTAGGTGAAATGCTGGTGCCCTCTGATTTTAAGAGCTGCATCGCACGCTCTATGGCAGAACTGGCTGATAAAGCCGCCATTGCTGGCCATATAGCCAAAGAAAAGCCTAATGATCTAAGCTCCTCCACTGGACGGATAGGTGTTTTCCCACCGTCAGACATATTAGCCATCATCGGCGCACGAATTGCAGCGCAGGCACGCCGCATTTCATCCTCTGATTGTAGGGCTTCGATAAAGATGATATCTGCGCCGGCTTCTGCATATGCCTGCCCACGTCGCAATGCATCTTCAAAACCATTCCCGCCACGCGCATCAGTTCGCGCGATTATTAAAAAATTAGGGTCTTGCCGCGCATCAATAGCTACGCGTACCTTTGCTACCATATCTTCCAGTGCAATTACTCGACGATATGGCGTATGCCCACATTTTTTTGGAAATTCTTGATCTTCAATCTGAATCGCACTCACCCCAGCGCGCTCATAGCCTTTTACGGTGTGATGGACGTTTAAAAGGCCACCAAACCCGGTATCAGCATCAGCGATCACAGGCGCAGTAGATTTCTCAACCACCTTAGAGACACGCGCCAAAATCTCAGTGTAAGTTGCAATCCCGGCATCAGGCAATCCCAAATATGAAGCAGTGAGCCAATAACCCGAGGCATAAACGGCGTCAAAACCTACACGCTCGGCGAGCATAGTAGAGATCATGTCGAACACGCCCGGGGCAAGAATGAACTCCCCCGCCAGCAGTTTTTGTTTTAAAATTGGGTCGGCCATGAGTACTCCGATTAATAAACCTTAGACAAGATTGCTAGAGCTGGCAACATAGCAGACATGAACATTCGTTACATCGCTTTCATGCTCCTAACCCTATTCGCTATTCTCGGCTCCCTAGCCAAGGCTGCGCCTATGGTTGAAGAACGCGGGAATCTTATTTTAGATGGAATACCAACACCTCAAGCGGCAGTGCTTGAGACGCTTGATTTGTGGCTTGCCGGTCGTGGTGCAAGTTTTCAAGATTTCTTAGGTGACGGGAGCCTTTTAATCAGTACGCGCTTCGGTGAAGTAGAGCAATTACATCGTCTGACAATACCACTCGGTACACGCGAGCAACTCAGCTTCAGTGCTGAGCCTGCAGGCACAGCACGAACAAATCCTAATACAAAGGCTAATAATTTTGTTTTTTCCCGCGACCGGGATGGAAATGAAAACGCACAGTTATATCTGTATCACCTGAACGATCAGCGCACAGAATTACTCACCGATGGAACGTCGCGTCACGACGCAGCGCTATGGTCCCCTAATGGTCAGCAACTCGCTTTTCAAAGCAATGCACGCAATGGCATTAATCAAGACATCTATGTACTGAACATAAGCGATGAACTCCATCCCCCGAGTACGCCGCATTTAATCGTAGTCTCTAAAGGTGAAAATTGGAGCCCTGTCGACTGGTCACCAGATGGGAAGCGTTTAATGGTACTTAACTATGTGTCGGTCACTGAAAGCTATCTATTTGTTGCCGAACTCACAACCGGCGTACTTATGCCCATTTCACTACCACCTGGTGCCAGTGTAGGAGTAGCACGATTTTCAAGTGACAGTACAGGCGTATGGCTAAGTACGGATAACGGGGAGGAATTTAAACAGCTCTTTTATGTAGACTTAACAAGCGGGCGGGCGCAAAAAATAACTCCAGCACTAAATTGGGATATCGATGCTTTGGTCGTCAGTTCTGATGGCCACTATGTCGCTTATGTCTACAATGTAGAAGGCTACAGCCAATTAAGAGTGCTAGATATCGGCGCAGATAAAATCTTAACGCCACAAGGCATTCCATCAGGAATTTTAACTAATTTACACTTTGCGCGTAATACTCCAATACTCGGTTTCACAGTAGAGTCCTCACAATCTCCACGCGATGTGTGGACTTTTGATCTTAATCAGAGCTTGGCTACACGCTGGACACGCAGTGAAACAGGCCCTTTCGATAGACGCAAATTAGTCACTGCAGAATTAGTTAATTATCCAACTTGGGATAAAAATAAACACCAAACCCGAGAAATTCCAGCTTTAATTTATAGACCAAAGAAACCTGGCCGACATCCGGTACTGATCGATATTCACGGCGGCCCAGAAGGACAATCGCGCCCAGGTTATAACGCTTTTACACAATATTTAGTAAATGAGCTTGATTATGTAGTCATTGCGCCCAATGTGCGCGGGTCAACAGGTTACGGGCGTAGCTACACCAAACTAGATAATGGTTTGTTACGAGAAGATTCTGTTCGTGATATTGGTTCATTATTGGTGTGGATTGCTACACAAAATGATTTAGATGCTACTCGCGTTGTTGTCACTGGTGGCTCTTACGGCGGCTATATGTCCCTCGCGAGTTTAGTTCTCTTTGGAGATCGGCTGCGCGGGGCCATTGATGTGGTTGGGATTAGTAACTTTGTGACTTTTTTAAATAATACTTCGGCGTATCGTCGCGAACAGCGACGCGCTGAATATGGCGATGAACGTGATCCCAAGCTACGCGAATATTTAATGCGGATTTCGCCTCTGACGCGCGCGCATTTAATAAAGAAACCTTTATTGATAGTGCAGGGTCTGAATGATCCGCGCGTACCCGCCTCAGAAAGCGCTCAAATGGTATCGAAGGTGCGCAGCAATGGAGGCAAAGTGTGGTACCTAGCAGCCAAAGATGAAGGGCACGGATTTCGTAAAAAAATAAACCGCGACTTTTATCTTAAAACAGTCGTATCTTTTTTAGAGTACCTAGCGCGCTGATAATATTGAATTACGCTTAGGTATTGTGCCCAACACGCTGCGCTGTGCTTTGTAATATGCAGCTAATTCAAGAATATCTTTTTCGCTTAGCTGTGCAACAAAACCTGCCATGATTGCGTTTTTACGTCCGCCTTTTTTATAATCTATGAGAGAACGCACAAGATAATCTTCATATTGGCCAGCTAATGAAGGATATTGTGGTGTAATACCCACACCATTTGTGCCATGACAAGAAACACAAACCTGCGCGGATATGGGCGGTTTAGGCAAAGCTACTAACATTGGGCTAACAGCCGCCTTTGGAGGGCCGGAAAGCCAAGCGGCCACATCAGCCATATCTTGATCGGTCAGAACAGATGCATTGGCATTCATTGTCCCATGACTGCGCTCACCACTACGATACGACTGCAAGGCACTGACAATATATTCGGCATGCTGTCCATAAAGCTTTGGAACCTTATAATTTGGATAGGCATTTTTGTAGTTTGGAATGCCATGGCAACCTAAACAGGTATAGCCCACTAGTGCGCCTTGCGTTGCATTACCCACTTTCTGCGCGCGAGCGTTTAGCGTAATCGTGAGCGATACCAAAGAGACCAAAGCAAAAGCCCAACCCCTTACGCGAGAAAAATTACCCACCGCGACCCCCAATCTGTAAATTCATGCATAAAACTGGTCGCGATGTTAAGGTTTCACCGTCCCAATTGCCACCACACAAAGTCACATGATTGCACTGATTCAACGCGTCTCCTTTGCCAGCATTACCGTCTCAGGAGAGATCATCGGGCGCATCGATATAGGAGTCTTAGCGCTAATTGCAGTGCAGCCGAAGGACAATGATGAGTCCGTAGAGCGGTTACTCCGACGGCTTTTAGCGTACCGTATGTTTAATGATGCACAGGGACGCATGAACTTAAGTTTGAGCGCAACTGGCGGAGGCTTGCTGCTGGTCCCACAATTTACACTCGCTGCTGACACGAGCCAGGGCAATCGTCCTAGTTTTAGTTGCGCCGCCACCCCTACGCTGGCAAAGCCGCTATTTGAAACCTTATGTGCCCGAGCCGCTCAATGGCATCCACTTACTGCGGCTGGCCGCTTCGGGGCAGATATGAAAGTGGCTTCAATAAATGACGGCCCCGTGACCTTCTGGTTAGAAACCGCCTATCATTAGCTCTATCTAGAGTCGTCGCCAGACGTACCACAACAGCAGAGGTCAATATGGGTATTGGAATGAAGGAACTGATCATTATCCTATTGGTAGTGCTGTTGGTATTTGGCACTAAGAAGCTGCGCAATATCAGCTCGGATTTAGGAGCTGCCGTACGTGGCTTCAAGAAAAGTATGAGCGGCGGTGATGCAGAAGATAGCGTCCCCCAAATTAAACAAGATGCGGTAGATGCAGAATTTCCTGAAGCAGCACAAACCAAAGAACATAAATCAAGCGATAGCAAGGATTAACCCCACCGCAGCTTATCTATATTGGCTCTTTAAAACATCAGCCACAACGTGGGGCGAGGCTTAAACCATGTTTGAAATTGGCTTCAGCGAAATTCTTGTAATCATGGCGCTTGCTTTAGTGGTCTTAGGTCCTGAAAAACTTCCTAAAGTGGTCAGTGAAGTTGGGCGCTGGATGGGTCGTGCAAGATCCATGGCGCGCCAATTCAAAGAACAACTTGAAGAAGAAGTCTCCGTAGAATCATCACGCAGTATTGCCCAAACTTCTGCTCCTAAACAGGAGCCCGATCAGAACATAAAACCACCTGATTCATCCCATTCAGCAGTTGAGGATTACGTAAATCTACATGAGTCGGTACCGTACGAATCTGCCTTAATAGATCCTGTAGCCGACACAGTAAGCCCTGCTAATCCTTCATCATGACTCAAGAGTCGTCTGAACCACTGGCCGAAGGCACGCTACTCTCTCATCTATTAGAGTTACGTGATCGTTTACTACGCGCGTTCATTGCAATATTGATTGTCTTTCTTCCATGCGCATACTTTTCAAATGAACTGTTTACACTCGTAGCTCAGCCTTTAATCAATAAACTGCCAGCGGGGTCCTCTTTAATCGCCACAAGTGTGATCTCCCCTTTTATGACCCCCTTTAAGTTAGCATTCTTTGGAGGTTTATTCGGTGCTATGCCTTATGTGCTATATCAAATCTGGTCCTTTGTTGCCCCGGGACTTTACAAACATGAAAAGCGTTTTGCGATCCCACTCTTAATTTCATCAATCATGCTGTTTTATGCCGGTGTGATCTTCGCGTATTACCTCGTATTCCCAGTTATGTTTGAGTTTTTCACAGCCACTACCCCCATAGGAGTGCGCATGATGACCGACATCACTAGCTACTTAGATTTTGTATTAACCATGTTTTTATGTTTTGGTATTGCCTTCGAGGTACCAGTAGTAGTGGTCTTATTAGTTTTAACCGACTTGGTCACCATCGAAAAACTGCATGCAAGTCGGGGTTACGTCGTCATTGGGATTTTTGTAGTCGCGGCGATCCTAACCCCACCTGACGCGGTTTCACAGACTATCATGGCTGTTCCCATGTACCTTCTTTATGAACTCGGGATACTTATGGCGCGTTTGATGAATCGTATACGCAGTAGTGACTCCCCTGTTGCAATTAACTAGCTACTAAGCACTCCCGAGTCAGTATTGTCATACAGTTGTAATTAAGGGATAGTCTAAAACCTCTAGGTACTACCCTATACTTAAGGATCTACCATGAATAAGTTCGATACATCTTTCTTTGGGCACCCGCGTGGCTTAGCTACACTTTTCTTCACTGAAATGTGGGAGCGATTTACCTACTACGGCATGCGCGCTTTATTAGTACTTTTTTTAGTAGATGCAATTGCGAATGGTGGTTTTGGACTCACTGATAAAAGTGCTACGGCAATTTATGGTCTTTTTACTGCGGCTGTCTATTTAGTAGCACTACCAGGTGGCTGGATTGCTGACCGATTGATTGGCGCACAAAGAGCTATAATATTTGGCGGTATTTTTATCGCTATAGGTAATGGCGTCTTATGGATTTCACGAACTCCTTCTGAATTTTATTTCGGCTTAATTCTCATAATTATTGGTGTCGGATTACTGAAACCTAATATTTCAGCGATTGTCGCCGAACTTTACCCAGACGGTGGCGGCCGCCGAGATGCGGGCTTCACAATTTTTTATATGGGCATCAATCTAGGTGCATTCATCGGCCCACTGATCACGGCTTGGCTCGCACTGCGGTATGGTTGGCGCATCGGTTTTTTAGCTGCGAGCATAGGCATGGCGCTGGGCCTCTTGCAATTTTTAATCACTCGACATCATTTGGGAGAGGCAGGTGGCGTACCCTCTTCTGAATCTGAAACCAAAACCCGTTGGAGTTGGCGCGCACTTTGGATTACGAGCTTCCTATTGGCCCTCTTAGTGGCACTACCCTTATTGGGTATAGTGACTGTTTCGCCAATAAAACTACAAAGCTATGGGATCTTTGTCATCATTGGTATGTCAGCCTTATACTTTATATATTTACTTTTTTTTGCAGGCTTAGATGCTATTGAGCGCAATCGTATTTTAGTTCTTGTTGTTTTATTTATCTCCTGTGCATTATTCTGGGCAGGCTTCGAGCAAGCTGGTTCTTCACTAAATTTATTCGCTGACCGCTACACCAATCGGGTATTAGATAGTTTTACGATCCCCACTGGTTGGTTTCAATCTTTAAATGCGATTTTTATCATAGCTTTTGCTCCCTTATTTTCCGCAATGTGGGTATGGCTTGCTAAGCGCAATTTAGACCCCTCAACACCGATTAAATTTGCACTTGGGCTTATCGGTATGGCCGCAGGTTTTTTAGTTATGGTTGTAGCAGCTAAGTTAGTCGCCGGTGGCGCACAAGCTGCTCCATTCTGGTTAGTGCTTACCTATATGCTACATACTTTTGGTGAGCTGTGTTTATCGCCGGTTGGGCTATCTTCAGTAACAAAACTTGTACCTCGCCGTTTTGTAGGCCAATGTTTAGGTATTTGGTTTTTAGCGACTTCGCTAGGAAATTTAATTGCCGGTGCAATTGCAGGCGAATTTGATGCTGCTAATATCGCTGCCATGCCCCATCAATATATGAGCATCGCCTGGTTCGGTTTGATATCTGCGGGCTTAATGTTAATGATTAGTCCTGTCGTCCGCCGTTGGATGGGCAGTATACGATGAGCGCGATAGCGCCACAGCTCACAATTCGCGCGGTACTACTGTCTATAGCGTTGGCTATGATACTAGCTGCAGCAAACACATATCTCGGGCTCTTTGCAGGGATGACCATTGCCTCGGCAATTCCAGCTGCCGTAGTGTCTATGGCAGTGCTAAGAATCTTCAATGGTGGTGGCATTTTAGAAAACAACATTGTTCAGACTGGAGCCTCAGCAGGCTCTTCAATTGCGTCTGGTGTTATTTTTACGATTCCAGCTTTAGTTATTTTAGGATTCTGGCAAGACTTTCATTATAGCTGGGTGTTAGCTATAGCTGGTTTGGGTGGCATACTCGGTGTTTTATTCTCCGTCCCCTTGCGACGCGCATTGATCGTCGAACAAAATTTAGCGTTTCCAGAAGGGCAAGCTGCTGCAGAAGTACTCAAAGCAGGCGAGAACCCTGCTCAAGGCATTAAAATCTTAGGAATCTCTGCCTTGGGCGGAGGTTTCGCCAAGCTCGCTGCTGCAAGCGGTCTACGCTTAATACCCGACACTGCAGCAGCAGCTACCTTTCTAGGTCCTTACATTGCATATTTTGGTACCAATCTTTCCCCAGCATTATTAGGCGTAGGTTATATAGTCGGATTAAACATTGGCATCGTAGTTTTAATCGGAGCGATGATTTCTTGGAATATCGCTATCCCAATTTATGCAGCGCACTTCTTACAAGCGAATAACGAACTTGCGCACTCCGCCCTTGGCTTGAATGCTGGGGAACTTGCGGGTTTTATTTGGTCGAAACAAATTCGATATTTAGGGGTAGGGGCAATGTTAGTCGGCGGTGTTTGGGCTTTAATTTCTTTGCGAAAATCTCTAGTCTCTGGTGTACGAAGCGGTCTCGCTGCAGCGCGTGCAAGTGCAGATGGCGCGATGGTTGCACATACTGAACAAGATATGCCTATGAAATGGGTTTTAGCTGGCATTGTATTATTCGCATTGCCCCTGTGGGCTCTGTATCAAATGATTGTCGATTCAGTCGCAGTTAGCCTACCTATGACGCTAATTATGCTTGTCGCCGGATTTTTATTCTGTTCTGTTTCAGCCTATATGGCTGGTTTGGTAGGCTCCTCAAATAACCCCGTCTCAGGGATCACAATTGCCACTATTTTATTTTCTGCCATAGTCCTATTAGCCTTAATGGGACGCGAGAGTGCCATAGGCCCTGTAGCTGCCATCATGATTGGAGCTGTTGTGTGCTGCGCAGCATGCATTGCTGGCGATAACTTACAGGACCTTAAGTGTGGTTATATTATAGGTGCCACACCATGGCGCCAACAAGTTATGTTAGCCATTGGCGCCGTGAGCAGCGCTTTGGTGATGGCGCCAGTCCTCAATTTACTTGCAGCCGCCTATGGCATCGGTGAGCACACCGCAGCACACCCTAAATCTTTATTGGCCCCACAGGCAACCCTGATGGCTTCAGTTGCTAAGGGAATGTTTGGCGGCTCACTACCTTGGGATATGGTAATAATTGGCGGGCTAATCGGCGTGGTGATTATTATCATTGATGAAATATTAAAAAATAAAAACTCGAGCTTCAGAGCGCCTGTGTTAGCAGTGGCAGTAGGTATTTATTTGCCTCTAGAACTTATGACGCCTATTTTCTTAGGTGGATTACTCGCACATTTTATTGGGCGTATACTTAAAGTACGTGCGTTTACTACTGCACAGATCGAAACTGGAAATCGCAACGGTATTTTATTCGCTGCGGGTATGATCACTGGCGAGGCGCTCATGGGCATTGGAATCGCAATACCTATTGTGATGACCGGAAGTGCTGAAGTCCTAGCTTTGCCACCCACTCTGCAGTTTAGTCAATGGCTCGGGGTAGCTGTCTTAGCGCTCTTAGCATGGCTACTGTATCGCACGGCTACTCGTAGTCCCCCTTGACTCCTGACAGTGATGGAAAAGATCCATACTATCGTACAAAGCTCATATTATGCTTTGCGACGGTTTATTTAGTTTGGGGCTCAACTTACCTCACTACAAAAATTGGCGTACGCGAATTACCCCCATTTTTATTTGGTGCAGTACGTTTTATTGTAGGGGGTAGTCTCTTATTTTTAGTTGCATGCTTACTTAATGTACGTAGTGGATTAATAAATCCAAAAATATCTGTACAAGAATTTAAAAATTTGCTAATAGTTGGTTTTTGTTCTGTACTACTTTCAAATAGTAGCAATGCCTGGGGGCTGCAATATGTTGCTTCCAACAAAGCAGCGCTTCTTAATGTTTCGGCGTCTTTTTGGATTCCTATCCTGGGTATGTTTGGACGTCGTGCACAAATATTGTCTTCACGGGTAATCTTGGCCTTGGCAATAGGATTCTCAGGTACTTTGCTTATTGCTTGGCCGAATGAAGTGGGCACGAACTCACAAATTGTATCTGATCATCAGCAATGGCTCCCAACCATAGTCATTTTAATAGGCTGCCTTGGCTGGGCCGTGGCAACAATATATCAACGCAATGTTGTAACTAATTTAGATTTACTATCTTTCACTGGTCTACAAATGTTTTTGGGCGGTTTTATGATGCTGATATTAGGCCTCATAGGAGGGGAATTATCACGTTGGCACTGGACTCCCACAGGAATGGCTGCGCTCGCCTATATGACCCTAATCAGTTCAGGTATTGCATATGCTGCCTATGCTTGGCTATCGGTACACACTACGCCCGCACAAGTGAGTACCTACGGTTTTGTAAACCCTGCGATTGCCACGTTACTAGGTTGGATTGCTTTGGATGAACGGCTTAGTAAAGCGCAAATCATCGGTATGTTCGTGATTCTAATAGCAATGTTGCTGATGAATTGGCGAAATCGTAGCGCAGCTTAATTGAACAATCTAATTACTCTTAGCTGCATACTAATCAAGCTTAATAAGCTTTAAACCTAGCCAACTTATGAAACTGACAATCATTGAACCCCAAATAGCACTCCAAAAATCACTGATGTAAAAGCTGGGCAATAACTTCGCTACTAAAGCCAACATCGCAGCATTAACTACCCATAAAAATAAACCCAATGTCACTAGGGTAATAGGTAGAGTTAGAATCACGGCTATCGGGCGTATTACGAGATTAACTAAGCCAAGCAGTGCTGACGCTAACAAAGCTGTTGTAGCATCTTTGATTAAAAAGCCGGGAACCATCGTTGTCGCGAGCCAAAGCCCCAATGCCCCAACAACAGCCCGCAAGATAAAGCCCATCATAGGTTAGATCTCATTAAAATAATGTATGCTAGGACCTCAGTTTTTTCATAAATATCTTAGTAGGTAAATATATGGCACAACTCAACTTTGCACAAGTTCATATCGTAATGTTACTAGCATTAGTTGAATATTTTATTTTCGCTATAGCAGTAGGCCGCGCTCGATACCGCTACGACGTCAAAGCCCCCGCTACAAGTGGAAACGAAAACTTTGAGCGATACTACCGAGTACAAATGAACACTCTTGAACAACTAATTATTTTTATTCCAGCATTATGGAGCTTTTCACTGTTTATTGATCCTAATATTGCTGCTGTTCTAGGTTTTATATATATCATTGGTCGTGCAATATTTTTCTTTGGCTATACAAAGGCAGCCAATAAACGCAGTCTAGGTTTTGCAATCTCAAGTTTGCCCATGTTAATATTGTTAATTGGTGGAATTATTGGCGCCGCAATAGCATAAGCCCCGCAGGTAAAATAGATATTAAAATAATCACTATTGTAACTATGCCAAAATTATTTTTAATCAGAGAAATATTACCAAAAATATACCCTCCAACTACAAAAACTCCTACCCACAGTAGGGCACCAAAAACATTAAAAAACTGAAAGCGCGCATATTGCATTCGTCCAACTCCAGCAACAAACGGGGCAAATGTACGAATGATCGGCATAAAACGAGAGATGATCACAATTGAACCGCCATACCGTGCAAAATATTTTTCAGTGCGCTGCAAGTAAGTGAGATTTAAGAACCAATAGCGACCATTAAAGGCTCTTAAGCCAATCTCTTTACCAATAGCGTAGTTACAACTGTTGCCTAATATTGCCGCAAAAGTTAACAAGGTAGTTACTAATGGGAGGTTTAGCGTTTTACTGGTATCAATAGCGGTTAATGCACCCACCGCAAATAATAGTGAATCGCCAGGAAGCCAGGGCGTAACAACTAAACCTGTCTCAGAAAAAATAATAATAAATAATATGGCATAAATCCAAAGTCCATACTCCGCTAATAATTGGACCAAATGAACATCAACATGTGCAATGAAATTGAATACATACTGAAGAATTTCAATCATCAAAGTGCCTATTTATTTACGGAGTTTTTTACTGCGTGCGATGATGCGCGGTTGCATAGGAGGAGGGGCGCGTTTACGTAATTCTTGCAGAGCAACCAGCACTTCAACATCTGTTTCAGGATCACCAGGTAACACATCAGGCCCTGTTAAAAGGACATCTGGAATAATACCTCGTTCATTTATAAAAGCACCTGAAGGCGTTGCATAACGAGAAGTTGTAAGTTTTAAAGCGCGTCCATCAGACAAAGATATAATACTTTGTACTAAGCCTTTGCCATAGGTACGGCGGCCAATCAATAGCGCTCTATTATTATCTTTAAGTGCACCAGCTAAAATCTCCGAAGCGGAAGCCGATGCACCATTGACTAGTACCACCATCTCGATGCCGACTAGAGCCTGACCTGGGTTTGATTTGATACTAAATCGCGCATCTTCCGCGCGGCCAAAAGATGTTACCAAAGTTCCGCGCTCTAGCATCGCATCAGCGACGCCAGTTGCAGCCTCTAGCACTCCACCTGGATTATTACGCAAATCTAGAATAAGGCCTAAAAGAGGCCCAGCAGTTATGCTTTTTTCCTTTTTAATTGTAGCTACTGCTTCTATAAAATCTGCAGGAGTTGTATCGCTAAAATAAGCAATTCTTACATACCCATAATGAGTATCTAATAACGCACCCGAAACACTTTGTACCTCAACATGTGCACGCTCTAAACTGAGGTCAATTAATTCAGCGCTTGCAGGATGACGTACCGTCAAACGTACGCGCGACCCCGCTGGACCTCGCATCTGCTCGATGGCTGCATCAATATCTGTGCCAACAGGTTTTTGATCAATAGTTACAATTATATCTCCATCACGAATACCTGCCCGCGCTGCAGGGGAGTTAGCCAGTGGCCGTAATATTTTAATCAGTGAATTTTCAATTGTAATCTCAATGCCAATCCCTGGGTAACTACCAGCAGCACGACTACGAATATCTGCATATTCATTGCGATCGAGGTAGGTCGAATATGGATCTAGCCCGGTGACCATACCACGTACCGCAGCATCGATTAATTTTTCATGAGGGACATCATCAACATACTCGCGGTGAACTTGACCTAAGATTTCATTTAATCGCTGTATATCTATACTTGAAAGTTTTTCATTTTTAGTTTCACGTATTTTTGTAGCAATCTGGACTGGTCGCGAAGGTAATACCCGTGGGGTATACTTCAAAGGCTGAGCTATAAGCTTTAAGATAACTATTGCGGCGCTTGCTCCTGAAACCAAGCCCACTGCAAGCACCCAAAGTATTCGGCGACGGTCGCTCATGGTGCACGATCACGGAACCAAGGCTCAGGATTGACCGCCTTTGCCATATGACGAATCTCAAAATATAACTGCGGTACGGAACGTCCGCCAGTATCTCCAACTGAAGCAATAGTTTCGCCAGCGACTACTCGCGCGCCTACTGATTGAAATAATTGCTCATTATGTGCATACAAACTGATATACCCGTCACCATGATCAAGAATAATTAACAACCCCAACCCAGCCAACCAATCAGCATAGACGACCCGCCCTTGATGAATTGCTTTAATGGGTGTCCCTCGTCCCGCAGTAATTAATACGCCATCCCATTTCACCGCTCCAGCACGGGACTCACCAAATCGGGAGACAATTTTACCCTCTACAGGCCAAGCCAGCTTGCCGCGGAGCAATCCAAAGGCACTCTTAATATCAATTGGAAACTTTGGGGTGACACGTCGTAATTCGCTAAGTAATTTTTCTAAAGCAGATTGCTCACGCTTCAATCGTGCGAAGTTCGCTGCGCGTGACTGTGACTCTAGTGTTAATGCTGCTAATACTCGGCCACGTTCGGTACGTGCTTTATCCAACTGATTAACTTGGGCTGATTTTTTTTCTGCAAGCTTAGTCAACTGTTCCTTCTGTACTGTAACCTCAACTTCAAGTTGGATTAATTCTGAAACATAACCCTCAATATGGCTAATTTGGTCAGCTCGTAAACGGCCAAAATACCCGTAATAAGCCAGTAACCGTGCCGCATGCTCAGGAGCGCGTTGATTTAAAAGCAATTTCAAAGGCTCTTGCTGCCCGATGCGATACGCCGCTTGTATTTGTGCACTTAAATTTTCACGCTCTTGAGCAAGGCTTTTTTCGCGCTCCTGTTTCTGAAGCAATAGTTCATTACTACGGAGCTCACTACCTTCACGTTCAGCTTGTACGCGCTGCAGCTCGATACGCGCCGCCCCAGCTGACTTTTCTACTGCGCGTAAGCCTCGGGCTAAACGGTCTCGCTCAGCTACATCTTGAGTCATTTGGGCTTGTATTTTCTCTATTTGAGAGCGGAGTTCCCGTAAATCTGCTTCTGTGCTTGCAGCTTTAGGCGTAGCGGCTTCTGACAGCACTGCACCGGCCGCGCTGAAGAGCAGCACAACAAAAGCGAAGAAAAAACTAACACGAAAGCGCAGCATATGCCGAAATTGTAGCCGCAAACGATATAATCCGCCCATGGACAAATTTTCCGAATACCTCTCTAACCATCCTTGGCTTGCTGCCATGGCCGCTGCCGCAGCTATGTTAGTAGTCATTTATGAAATTAAAGTGCGGCGCGACAGTTTTGCAGCGATCTCACCTCAAGATCTGATTCATCTGCAAAACAAAGGCGGCTTGGTCATCGACCTGCGCACACTTGAGCTATTTACTGCCGGTCATATCAGTGGCGCCATTCAGATGGATTCTGCAGCCATACTTTCGGCCCACAGAACACTGCAGAAACACCAAAATAAGCCTGTTATCGTCTATTGTGAAAGTGGGTCAACCGGAGCGTCTGCTGTGCGAGTCCTGACAGAGCAAGGGTTTAAGCAGGCTTTCAATCTAAGAAATGGACTTGGTAGTTGGCGCAGCGATAATCTACCTCTAAGCTAAATGCCAATTTAAAATTATTAAATTTAATATCAACTGCTGCAAATTAGTACGTTAAAAGTATTCCATGTCCTCCAAAATTCTCATCTACAGCACTACCTGGTGTCCATACTGCGAACGTGCACGTCAATTATTTATAAAAAAAAACCTTTTGTTCGATGAGATCAATATTGACACTGTGCCTGATGAACGAGCCATCATGATGAACAGAAGCAATCGATCAAGTGTGCCGCAGATTTTTATAGGATCTACACATGTCGGTGGTTGTGATGATCTCTATGCACTTGAGGCAAGCGGCAAACTTAATAGTTTACTGTTGCACAACAAAATTTTCAGTGGGGTACAAAAATAATGGCTGAACAAAACCTGCCAGGCAACGGCGTGACTACAACTCAAGATGACCCTAATGCTCCTGAATTTTCATTACAATCAGTCTATCTTAAAGACTGTTCATTTGAAGCTCCGAAAGGGCCGCGTATTGAAGGGCAATGGAATCCTCAAATTTCGCTCGATTTGAACACGGCTACTGACACTGTCTCAGCAGAACTACGTGAAGTTGTACTTACCGTTAGCGTAACTGCAAAAAACTCAGAAATCACAGCATTTATAGTTGAAGTCAAACAAGCCGGAGTCTTTGGAGTTCGAAATCTTGATGATGCTGATTATCGTCGTGCCATTTCTAGTATCGCACCAAGCGTATTATTTCCTTACGCAAGAGCTATCATTTCACAACTCGTATCACAAGGCGGTTTCCCACAAATGCTATTGCCCCCAGTCAACTTTGATGTTCTATATGCACAGTCACTAGCTCAAACCACCCAGCCCCAAGTTACGCTTAATAGCTGAAGCTACACTTTATTATGAGTAACTCCGCCTCTCAATTCGCAACTAAGCCGCTCGCAATATTAGGTGCTGGGTCTTGGGGTACTGCATTAGCGATACAATTTGCTCGCACCGGCCACACTACACGTTTGTGGGGCCGTAATACTGCACAACAAATACTGATGGCAAAGCAAGGCTTCAATAGCATCTATTTACCAAATGCTATGTTTCCGCCTACACTTCAAATTATTAAAGAATTAAAAGATGCAATTAAAGATACTAACGAAATACTCATAGCTATCCCAAGTTATGGTTTACGTGCTTTTTTGATGGAACTTAAACCGCTATTAGCGCCACATGTACGTCTCGCTTGGGCAAGCAAAGGTTTTGAAATAGGTACGGGACTTTTGCCTCATCAAGTAGTTTGTGATGTCCTAGGTAATAGTCGTCCATTTGCAGTACTTTCAGGACCGACTTTTGCACGGGAAGTTGGAGCTGGCTTGCCTACTGCTCTGACTATAGCTTCCCCTGATGAAAATTTTGCTATGGCACTTGCATCTGACTTATCTTCGGCAAATTTTAGAGCCTATACTTCAAATGATATTATTGGTATTGAAGTTGGTGGTGCCATTAAAAATGTTTTAGCTGTTGGAGCAGGTTTGTCTGATGGTCTAAAGTTTGGTGCTAATACACGTGTTGCTCTTATCACCCGCGGCTTAGCAGAAATGACTCGCTTAGGTGTTGCGCTTGGTGCTCATAAAGATACCTTCATGGGCCTTGCTGGCTTAGGTGATCTCGTCCTTACCTGTACCGATGATCAATCTCGCAACCGGCGCTTTGGGCTTTTACTTGCTGCAGGTTACAGTATAGATAAAGCACTCAAAGAAATTGGTCAAATAGTCGAAGGATATACTACTGCGAAAGCAGTTCATGACCTTAGAATAATTAAGAATGTTAACATGCCAATCTGCGCGGGCATTTACCAAGCTCTATATGAAAACCTACCAGTGCAAGAAGTAGTAAATAGTCTAATGACACGACCAATCAAAATGGAATTTGATTAAAATTTTGCTGGCGCCAAGCTTCATAGGTTACTAATGCAACTGAGTTACCTAGGTTTAAACTACGATTTCCAATATACATCGGGATGCTTACTAAAGCGTCTGGGTCTAACTGCTCAATTACTTCGGCTGGCAAACCTTTAACCTCTGCGCCGAAAAGCAACACATCAAACGGCTGGTAGGCTACTTGGTCATAACGACGAGCACTACCTGTTTCAATCGCATACCAACGAGCATCTGGATGTGCCATTTTCAGCACCGAACGACAGTTTGCGAAACTCTCATGCACATACACCTCCGTCATCCAATGGTAATCAAGCCCTGCGCGGCGTACAGATGCCTCGCTCAATTCGAAACCCATTGGCTTCACGATATGCAACTGTGAACCAGTATTGGCACAGAGGCGAATAACATTGCCCGTGTTCGGCGGAATCAATGGCTGGTAGAGGACTATTCGGAACATAAGTATGAATGGTAGCCCCTAAGCGCCACGAAACCCCAGGCTTAAGCGATAATCTGCACCATGGTTAACGACCCTCTACGTTATCGCTTCTTAGGCATGGATTTTGCTTCGCCCATCGTACTGCTCTCTGGCTGTGTGGGTTTCGGTGAGGAATACACCAGAATTCATGGATTCACTAATACGGATACAGGTGCAATAGTTCTTAAGGGCACGACACTGGAAGCTCGTCTCGGCAACTCTCCTCACCGCATTTATGAAACCCCGATGGGGATGCTTAATTCTATTGGACTGCAAAACCCTGGAACACCTCAAGTTATCGAAAATATTCTACCTAAGCTAGATTTTAGCGAAACACGTTTCATTGCCAACGTGTCAGGCTCAACGATTGAAGAATATGCCGAGGTTACACGACACTTTGATAATAGCCCCATTGATGCTATCGAAATTAATATATCCTGCCCGAATGTTAAAGAAGGCGGCGTCGCTTTTGGTAACTACCCAGAAATGTCTGCACGTGTAGTAGCGGCCTGTCGTGCTGTAACCCGTAAACCTTTAATTACTAAACTCTCGCCTAATCAGACAGATATCAAAGAAAACGCCAGGATGTGCATTGAAGCCGGTAGCGATGGTCTAGCGGTAATTAACACCGTCATGGGGATGGCTATTGATATAAATTCACGACGACCCATTCTTGGCAATATACAAGGAGGCTTGTCAGGACCCGCAATAAAACCTATCGCGCTCCTAAAAGTACACCAAGTATATGAGGTGGCTCGTAAACACAATGTGCCAATTATAGGTCAGGGTGGCATTATTAATGCAACTGACGCACTAGAGTTTATTCTGGCTGGTGCTAGCGCGGTTGGTGTAGGAACTTCACTATTTTACGACCCGATGACGTGTAAAAAAATTAATACAGGCATTAGAAATTATCTAGAAAAAAATAACATTAATAATGTAATTAACCTAGTAGGAAAACTAAATTTAGATATTTAATATTTTTAATATTACAAAATCTTGTACGATACAAATATTAGACTGCTGTAGCTTCATCATCTAATGGATCTTCTATCCCCAATTCTTTAAATTTACGAGTAAGTGTGTTTCGGCCCCAACCTAGTAACTTTGCTGCCTCTTGCCGATGACCATGTGTATGTTGTAATGCAATCCTGATTAAAGTGCGCTCAAACTTAGGCATGGCGGTCTCGAGTAAAGGTGGCGCACCTAGGCGGAACAGTTCTGTTTCAGCCCAGCGTGCCATAACCGCCCACCACATATCACCGTTGTATTCAGTACTAGAGCCAATTATCTCGAAGGGTAAATCTTCGGCGTGAATTTGACTCCCTGGTGCAAGCACTGATAAACGTCGACATAGATTTACGAGTTCGCGCACATTACCAGGCCAAGCGTACGCCTCCAAAGCGGAACGTGCGTCTGATGCCAGTATTTTAGACTCAACGCCCAACTCCTGCGCTGCAATATTTAAGTAATGATCTAACAAATCCCCTACGTCTTCACGCCGCAAGCGTAGAGGCGGCAACTCAACTTTGATTACATTCAAGCGATGAAATAAATCTTCTCTAAAGAGTCCACGCGTTACCCGATCTTCTAAATTTTGATGTGTGGCTGCTATTACTCTTACATCAACCTTAATAAGTGTTTGTCCTCCGACACGATAAAATTCTCCTTCAGCTAACACTCGCAGTAAACGAGTTTGCAATGCAATAGGCATATCCCCAATTTCATCTAAGAAGAGTGTGCCACCATTAGCTTGCTCAAAACGACCTCTACGCGATGCCTCAGCACCCGTGAACGAGCCTTTTTCGTGACCAAAAATTTCTGACTCTAATAACTCAGAGGGAATTGCAGAAGTGCTAAAGGTAATCAGAGGCTTATCAGCACGTGGACTATGCTGATGTAAAGCGCGTGCCACTAACTCCTTGCCTGTACCAGATTCTCCGGTAATTAAGACCGTAACACTTGATCGTGAGAGTCGACCTATAGCCCTGAAGACTTGCTGCATTGCCGATGCTTTGCCAAGTAATTCTGGCATAATTTTTGGATCTTCAACTTTAACGTTGGGACGCACAGAACTTTGTGCGGCCCGCTTCACTAAATCGACTGCATTATCAATATCAAATGGCTTAGGCAGATATTCAAAAGCGCCACTGTCGAATGCGGATATAGCATTGACCAGATCAGACTGAGCAGTCATTACAATTACTGGTAATAGCGGTCGCATGCTTTTAATTTTTTTTAATAGCTCTAACCCGGATTGTTCAGGCATGCGGATATCTGTGATCAGTACATCAGGAATATCAATACGCAGCGCCTCTAAAGCCAAAAAAGCGCCCCCAAAAGATTTCGTAAGCATGCCTCCATTCTTTAAGGCACGCTCTAATACCCAACGAATAGATGCGTCATCATCAACTATCCATACTTGTAGTGGTTTTGTACTCATATCGTTACCTCTCACAACACTAAAGGCAGTAAAACTGAAAATACTGTACGGCCCACTTCACTCTGATATTCAATTACCCCGCCGTTACGCACTACAATTTCCTGTGAGACTGCCAAACCTAAACCCGTCCCCTCAGTGCGTGCAGTCACAAGTGGCAGAAACAAGATATCTTTGATAGACGCTGGAACACCTGGTCCGTCATCTTGAACATCAATTTTAACAATAAGTCGATGGCGTTTATTTCCAAGATTTCCATTCACAACAACACGCGTACGTAAGATAATATGCCCTGTTTGATCTACTGCCTGCAAAGCATTTCGAGCTAAATTTAAAATTGCCTGCACTAATTGGTTGCGATCAAATAATGCTTCCGGTACGCTTGGATCATAATCACGTGTAATTTTAGTGTCTGTCGATGCTTCAGCATGCAGTAACTGATAGACATATTCACAGATTTCGTGAACATTAATTATTGCTTTTTTAGGGGCATGTGCAAAGCCCAACATACTATCAACTAGTGCAGTCAACCTATCTGCTTCACTAATAATTACTGCGGTATATTCTCGTAATTCGTGATTAGGAAGTTGCCGTTCAAGTAATAGAGCAGCGCCACGCAACCCTCCTAGCGGATTTTTAATTTCATGCGCTAATTGACGCGTCATCATCCGAGAGCCTTCTAATCTAGCGCCTAGTTCCTCTTCGCGTATAAAACGCATACGCGGAGTAGCATCAATTAGCTCTAACAATATGCGCTTATCTCCATTAGAGCTATCAATAATATTAATATTTATATCAAATAGTTTTTCTTCGCGTGGCGCATTAACTAAGCGTAGACTTAATTCTCTTTCAGTAAGCGATTCATCCTTCCGCAACGCGCGTTCCAACAACAAATCAAGGCATTCAGAATCAGTGAATAAATCAGCCAATGGGTAACCTTGTAATTGTTCAAGGCTGGCAGATAAAAGGCTTTGAGCAGTAATATTAGTGTAAATTACTGAAAAATTAGAGTCGAGCAAAATAACGCCTACATTTAATGCCTCTATTATTTCAGAGAGGTCATAAGTCGTGGCAATAGCCTTCACTATTCGTTCATGTGGCATTATTATAAATATAAAAATTTACTACACAGACACATCAGCAGCGATTTCTCACCGTCGATGTGTCATGGGCTTTAACGTAAGCCAAAAGGACTAGTAGTGTTTTTACAGACTGTAATACATATCGAGTTCAATCGGATGAGTGCTCATTCGGAACCGCGTGACTTCCTGCATTTTCAAAGCGATATAGGCATCTAGTAAATCGTTTGTGAATACACCGCCACGAGTTAAGAACTCACGGTCCTTATCGAGATGTTCAAGTGCCATATCTAAGGAATGACACACAGTAGGAATATGCTTAGCCTCTTCAGGCTCGAGATCATAAAGATCTTTATCAGCGGGATCTCCAGGATGTATCTTATTTTGAATGCCATCTAACCCTGCCATCATCATAGATGCAAAAGCAAAGTATGGATTCGCAGTAGAATCAGGAAAACGCACTTCAATACGGCGCCCTTTAGGATTTGAGATCCAAGGAATACGAATAGAGGCAGAACGATTCCGAGCTGAGTATGCCAACATAACTGGCGCTTCGAAACCTGGCACTAAACGCTTATAACTATTAGTCCCCGCATTAGTTAAAGCATTTAATGCCTTAGCATGTTTAATAATTCCTCCAATATAATACAGTGCAATTTCTGAGAGTCCGCCGTATTTATCACCAGCAAATAATGCTTTACCATCTTTTTGTAAAGATTGATGCACGTGCATACCGGATCCATTGTCACCAACTAAAGGCTTCGGCATAAATGTGGCGGTCTTTCCATAACCATGTGCTACATTTTGTACAACATATTTTAGAATTTGAACTTCATCAGCTTTTTTGACTAATCCTCCAGGACCAGCACCAATTTCACACTGACCACCGGTTGCAACTTCGTGATGATGAACTTCAACAACTACACCCATTTCTTCAAGTGCACTACACATTGCACTACGAATATCCTGAAAAGCATCTACCGGCGGTACTGGAAAATAACCTCCCTTAATTCCTGGGCGATGTCCTTTATTCCCTTCGGGATACGCGGTATTGCTATTCCATCCCCCTTGTACAGAATCAATATCGTAGGATGAACCATTAATTTCATTTTTCCACCGGACACTGTCAAAGATAAAAAATTCATTCTCGGGGCCAAATGTTGCGCCATCAGCAATACCAGTACTCTTTAAGTAGGCTTCAGCACGCTTACCCAATGAGCGTGGGTCACGCTCATAACCTTGCATCGTCGCTGGCTCTATTACATCGCAACGCAAGTTAATAGTAGCTTCTTCAAAGAACGGATCTAACACAGCAGTTGATGCATCAGGCAGCAAAATCATGTCCGACTCGTTAATACCCTTCCAGCCGGCAATCGATGAGCCGTCGAACATTTTACCGTCTATAAACAGACCATCTTCCACAAGTTTTGCTGGAATGCTGACATGCTGCTCTTTGCCACGGGTATCTGTGAACCGTAAATCGGCCCAACGGATTTCTTTTTCTTTAATTAATTTGACGACATCAATTGGGGTCATGTTCGCTCCATTATTAGCTGATAAGTGAGATTACGGCTCTAGTATGATGCGGATTTTAATTTGAAACATATAATTATTGTAATTTAAACCGATCTATCACTGAATTAGCAATTTTCATATTCATTTTGCTATATTTTAGTGCAATAATAAATAATCTGCTCTAATTATGTGCGGTTACGGTCGCGATGCGCTAACTGCTAAGTTGAGCGGCTATACTTATGAACTTGATGCGATCTACTTTCCAGGAAATTATTTTCGCCCTGCAGCAATACTGGTCCGATCAGGGCTGTGTGATTCTGCAGCCCTATGACATGGAGATGGGTGCAGGCACTTTTAACACGGGAACATTCCTTCGCTCCATTGGCCCTGAGCCTTGGAGTGCGGCCTATGTTCAGCCCTCACGCCGGCCCACTGATGGCCGTTACGGTGATAACCCATTTCGCTTACAGCGCTACTATCAATTTCAGGTCATTTTAAAACCCTCGCCTAAAGACATTATTGAACTGTATATCGGGTCATTAAAAATGCTTGGCTTCGACCCTCTAATACACGATATCCGATTAGTTGAAGATAATTGGGAATCCCCTAGCCTAGGCGCATGGGGTTTGGGCTGGGAAGTGTGGTTAAACGGTATGGAAGTTACGCAATTTACTTACTTCCAGCAAGTCGGCGGGCTTGATTGCCGCCCCGTAACCGGAGAAATCACCTATGGTCTTGAGCGACTCGCCATGTACTTACAAGGCGTAGATAATGTGTTTGATATCGTTTGGGCAAATGGTCCTAGGGGTAAAGTTACCTACCGCGATGTCTATCATCAAAATGAAGTTGAGCAATCTGCCTATAATTTTGAATTTGCTGACACTGTAGTTTTGATGCGTCATTTTGATGACTTTGAAGCAAGCTGCGTGCGCTTACTGGAATCTAAGCTTCCGTTACCTGCATACGAACAAGTGCTGAAGGCATCACACGCTTTTAATTTACTCGATGCACGCCGCGCTATTTCTGTCACCGAACGACAGCGCTTTATTTTGCGCGTCAGAGCTTTATCTAGAGCTGTCGCAAAAGCATACTATGAAAGTCGTGAAGCGCTAGGCTTCCCGTTGAGTAATCGCTCTTGAGTACGCGTAATTTTATCTTCGAAATTGGAACTGAAGAGCTACCCCCGATTGCGCTCCCAGAACTCCAGAGGGCCTTAGCTGAAAATATTAGGAGAGAATTTGCCAACGCAGGTATTGAGCACGGCAAGTTACTTTCCTTTTCCACACCACGTCGTCTTGCTGTGTTTATAG
>SHZO01000012.1 GCA_009692285.1 Gammaproteobacteria bacterium
ACTCAATGGAATTTTATCACACAAGCAACTGCTGTCACTCGCACCGATGAAGATCCGGGTCCAAAGCATCGTTACTGGACAGATGCTTGGGCGGGTTACCCTGCCGCACGTAACCGACTCATCAACTCGATTGTACAAAGCAAGGCAAATAATCCTGTAATCCTCAGCGGTGACATCCATGCGTTCGTTATCGCCGACATACATCGCTCTCCGAATGATCCAGATTCTCCAATAGCTTTGAGTGAATTGGTAGCTACCTCAATAAGTGCCAGTCCGCCGCCAGAATTTGTCATCGACGCTTACAAGACAAAAATACCTGACGTTTGGTATGCCTCAAGTAAAGCGAATGGTTATCTGCAAATTGATCTGAGTAGAGATGAACTAAAGGCAAATCTGATCGCTATGGATAATGTTTTAAACCGCGAAGCTACTGCCCGAGTTGCTGGTCAATATTCCATTAAGGCCGGTAAAGCGGGCATTACGGATATATCTTTAAGCAAATAAAAAATGCGCCACAGCTGCTACCCAAGCTTGAGATTGCTCATCAATAATATCGTGCGTGCCACCCTTTAATTCTGCATACTGAAAAAAGTCAGTCCGCAAAGCATAAGCCCGCTGAGTCGACTCAAAGAGATCCTCGCCAGTGTTAGTCAAGAGTAGTGTGGGCACAGTTAAACTGAGTAATACTTTCTCAAGATCTGCAGCCATAATCAAAGGAAAAGCCTTCCAATTACTATGTCCACGATAGAGTCCTTCAATCGTATAGCGATGCATAAGATTTAGATCACTCCAGCCGGGCGTAGAGCGCAAGCGATTATGCCAAGCAGTTAAGAAGTGCGAGCCATCTAGCTTAGGCTCCTTAGGTCCAAAATAAAAAGTTGCAAAATACTCGCGCTCTGCTGCAGATAATATAGGAAACCCGTTAAGTACTAATCGCTTTACCGCAAAAGGGCTGGATGCTGCGAAAATTGCAGCAACCACTGCGCCAGTGTGATGCCCAATAACATCGGCACTTGGCCAATGCATAAAATGCATAGCCGCAGGAATAATAGCCGCGTAATTATCTAGGCTTGCACCCTCTGGCAGGGCATCGGACATACCAAAACCCGGTAAGTCTAATGCTAAAGCATGAAATCCTTTATCTACTAAGCTAGGCAATACTGCCTCAAACTGAATCGAAGACAAAGGCGATTGATGCAACAAAATAAGCGGTGAGCCACTTCGACCGGCGAGACGATAATGAATCTGACAGGAGGGGATATCTACCCCCATTACATCAAAGTAACCCCGCTTTACTATACTCATCCCCCAAGTCTAGCCTTGCCAAGGATCTATTTCTCCACAATCCTCCCAACTCACCTCTGGATGAACATGACCAAACGATCGAAAATCGACCACGACTGTGTTTACAAGCTGATCGCACAAGTGATTCTGGCGGCATCGACTGATACTATATTTAAAAAATTTATAAGTAATGATCTATGAGTCATACAGTTAATCGCCAATGGGTACTCGCTGCACGTCCTGAGGGTCCAGTAAAGCGCAGCGATTTTCTTCTTATTGAAACTCCGCTCAGACTTCTAGCCGAAGGTGAGTTTCGGATCCAAATCCTATTCCTAAGCGTAGCTGCGGTCATGCGTAATTACATGCTTAACACAGAGAAATTTGAACGGCCATTGGCGTTAGGTGATCTCATGCACGGTCGTGGCGTGGGTCGCATCGTTGAATCACGTAATACACAGTGGCGAGTAGGGGAAATTGTGCACGGAAAAATGGGTTGGCAGGATTACGCCATTGCCGATGGCTCTGCCTATTACTTAATGTTTAAAGTAAAACAACGAGTGGTACCTATATCAACCGCACTCGGGGTACTCGGCTTAACAGGCTTTACGGCGTATTTAGGATTAGTGGATATCGGTGGAGTCAAGGCTGGTGATCGAGTATTAGTCTCCGGCGCAGGAGGAGGCGTAGGTTCAAATGTAGGCCAGATCTCGCGTAACTTAGGGGCCGAGGCTATTGGAATCGCAGGCTCAGAAGAAAAATGTACCCTGCTCATAAATCGTCTCGGCTACAGTGGTGCTATCAACTACCGCACAGAAAGTATCAGCTCTAGGATTGCGGCTCTTTGTCCCGAGGGAATAGATGTTTTTTTTGACAACGTGGGAGGAGAAACTTTAGATGCAGGCCTGGAACATTTGCGTCGCCATGGTCGCGTAGTTCTATGCGGCGCAATTTCGCAATATATTAATGGCGTTGAACAGCCATACGCTTTGCGTAATGCATTTTCTATTTTTAAGAAAATGGCGCGCATGGAAGCATTTTTTATTTACGAAATGTCAGCGCACTTTGAACGGGCTGAAGCCCAAATGTCGGACTGGATTGCTACAGGCCAGTTAGTGTATCAAGAAGATATTTTAGAAGGCTTAGAATTAATGCCAGAAGCTTTAATTCGCCTCTTTGCAGGTCAAAATATTGGCAAACAACTGGTTCGCATTATCCCTAATAGCTAACTTATGCAGCGTCTCGCTTAGCGTCTTTACGCTCTTCTTTTTTATACTGGACTATAACTTTTGTATCCAGCTTCAAGCCACAAGCATAGCCTGTAATTCGATCACGTGCCCGAATACCCTCACAACTAAACAGTTGATGGATCTCGCCGCGATTAGATTTGAAAGTTTGCGTCACTATATCTGAAAGATCGTACTCCCCACTGCAGTCAGCAAAGGGACAGGGGAATCGATAAAAAGAACGCGCAGGCGGATTGAACTGGTGCAATTGTGTCGAGGGCGGCAATCGAGTGCCATCATCAAACGTAAACTGTAATCGCAGAATCTCCACCTTAGGCCAAGCGGAACGCAAAAGGTCGGCTTGCGAACGGTCGCGCTGTAAAATTTCGCGTCTCTTCTGGCGAATAGCTTCTGCGCTTGGGGGTGCTTTACTAGAAGTACGGGCCAAAATATAAACTCCTAACAACAAGGAAATCCAGCTTAATCAGCAATTTTTAGGGCAATTTCTGATGCCCAAAAAGTAAGGCCCGTGTTGTCACGGGCCTTACATCAAGCGAGGTGCTTGGGGGTCGCTTACCAGCGACCACCACCACCACCGCCGCCGCCGCCGCCGCCGGCTCCGCCACGATAGCCACCACCGCCGCCACCACCAGGACGACCACCGCCGCCGCCACCTGGGCCGCTGCGGGGACGATCTTGAGCTTCGTTGACACGCAACGGACGACCACCCATGGAATAACCGTTCAACGCAGCAATTGCGCGACCCGCATCGTCCTGAGACATCTCAACGAAGCCGAAGCCCCGCGGACGACCAGTATCACGATCAACGGGCAGGGAAACCGTTTCAACGGTACCATGCTGTGCAAACAAGGCGCGAACGCCTGCTTCATCTGCCGTAAAAGGCAGGTTGCCTACATAAATTTTCGCCATCTCTGGAAACACTCTCTTAAAAATACACGAATCAACCGCGGTGGTGCCAGGCTCTTATTGAGCGCCGGCGACCCTTTGGCCACCTGATCGATAACGATTCTATACTGCAAACCTACGCAAAAGCGAAAAGAGATTAGACGGAATGGCAACGATCCCTTCAATTCTATCACACCAACATGCTGCATTAATGTTTTTTTAAAAGGTATAGTGAAGAACTGAATAATTTCAAGAGCTTGCGGATTGAGTAAAATTAATAAAAAATATATATTTATCAGTAACTTAAGGATTTATTTAGATCAAATTTGGCCTGGACTGTTACTCGGCGCTTGCATTTCGGGTTTAGCTTTTGGCTTAAGCTCACTCCAGTTATCAGGTCTTTCTAAAATAAGCCCATTAATGCTTGCAATCGTGATTGGGATGATTGTTCGTAACTTTCTTGGACGTCCAGAATCCGCCCGCACCGGACTTTCCTTTAGCCTCCGCGCACCGCTCCGATTAGGGATCATCCTGCTGGGCTTACAAGTTACATTGGGGGAAATTTTAGCCATTGGGCCAACTGGTTTGATAACTCTCGCCCTCGCCCTCTGTGCAACATTTTTGATGACCATATGGGTTGGTCGACTATTAGGTGTAGCACCTGGGTTAACACAACTTATCGCCGCAGGTACAAGTGTATGTGGTGCCTCAGCAATTGTTGCTGCCAATACTATAGTACGCGATGAAGATGAGTCTGTTGCATATGCATTGGCCACTGTTACCCTATTTGGCACTATTGCAATGCTCAGCTACCCAGTCATAGGTACGTTACTAAACCTATCTGATCTAGATTATGCACTATGGATTGGTGCTTCAGTGCATGAAGTCGCGCAAGTAGTAGCAGCAGGTTTTGCACATGGACAAACAAGCGGTGAATTTGCAACTGTAGCAAAACTAGCACGTGTACTCATGCTGGCTCCATTAATTTTATTTATGGGCATGCAAGCGAATCGCAGTAAGCAACACTTAAAAAATGACAATAAAATACCTGTGCCGTGGTTTATATTTGGTTTTTTAGGTATGGTATTAATAGCCAGCACAGAATTGATAAGCCAAAACTTTAATTTTTATGCTAAATGGCTAACGCAATCTTTATTAGCGCTGGCGCTTGCAGCAGTAGGACTAGAAACTGATATTCGAAAACTGATTAGACAGGGTTGGCGCCCGCTAGTCCTAGGAGCATTGGCAAGTTTATTTATAGGAGGAGGCACGTTGGCCGCAACTATGCTTTTCCATTCTCGGTAAGAAAGCAAATGATCGAGACCGCTCTAATCGACTGCAGTAAGAACCTTCGGCACGATACTCATCGTCAAGGCATCAGTTATTGTAATCCACGCAAGATGGTATTCGGCAAAAAACTATTATCCCACTCATGATCGCCTGTCCTAGGTGGATTATCGCCCACACGCAAAATAATCAACTGCTTTGAGGGGATGATGTAAACCACCTGATTGGCATTGCCGTCAAACATGAACAAATCATCTGCTAAATAAGGCTCGGAATGAAGTACCCGACGAGCCACAGAATCACGCGCAGGATTTGCAAAACCACGACGCTTTATATAAGGACCAGCCACATAAACTCCAAGTCCGTAATAGGGATTTTCTACTGTTGCTGTGCGCATCTGCTGCACATATCCGTTAGGTAATAATTTACGCTCTTCCCAGAATCCATCCTGCAATAGCAACAATGCTAAGCGAACATAGGCCTCAGGGGGAAGCATTAAACAGCACCCAGAGTGCGCGAGGCCGCCGGGACGATTAATCCAAACTTCGCCACCTGGCGCACCAATACGCTTCAATACTTCACTAGAAATAAATTTTGCATAACGCTGCCCTGTAGCACGCTCAATGAGCAGCGCCACCATTTCAGCAGTAGCATTGTTGTACTCATAGCGCGTGCCCGGCTCATCTACCATTGGATAATCGTGAACTATTATTTCATCATGCCTTGGGTGCAGATAAGAACGATTTAAAATATCTTCAGCAGTTAGTGCAAGATTCTGGGGCAAAAAACCTGAGCGCATATCTAACAAATGGCGAACTAGAATTTTTGATCTCTGCTTATCATTACGCCACTCAGTAATAAATTCTGACACAGGCTGATCTAAAGATTTAATTTTACCCAGTGCAATAGCACGCCCAACAGCAACAGCCGTTATTGGTTTAGCTAACGATCTTGAAGGAAAAGTCTGATATGCAGTTGTCCCTTTAAAATAATCTGCAGTTTCTATTTTTCCGCGCCGCCAAACAATAAATGCAGAAGAATTATTTTTAGCAGCATATTCACGTGCTATGTGAAGCGCTGACTCACTAATTGTGTGTGTATCTGCAGAGACTTGAGGCAAAGCCTGAGCATTAGGCGATCCCTGAACAGCCTCTAAAGGAGCATAGGACTCTAGCCCCAACCCCTGCTTAAAAGCAGCTTGTAATTGACCAAAGCGCTCTAAATACAATGCCTCATCTGCGGCTGAAAAAATTTTTTCTGCCTGTGCTGGTATGAAGAGAAGAAAGGGAACTAAAAGAATTATATTTCGCATAGTGGCAACCCTATATGGCCTATAAAAATAATGCAAATAAGCTAAGATCAATTAATGCGTATAGCAAAATCTATGTTGGCAGTAAGCACACCCTTCGGAGTACTTTTAGGATTTTATGAGGCATTTCGAATCCATTGGTATCTAGGCACTTTAATGACTGCAATACTGAGCGTACTATTAGCCTTCACTTGGCTAACCGTGCGACGCATACATAGCGAACGTCACAGGGACTTAACTGCGAAGCAAAAATCTACCTAACCAATACTTTGTAAGCCGTTCGAAATACCACCAATGCTGGCCAGCAACGCATCAAATAAACCAGAATCCTCACGACCCCCAGAGCGCCAACGCTCAAGCAAATCAACCTGCATAAAATTCATAGGGTCCACATATGGATTGCGCAACTGCAAGGATCGTTGCTGCATACGATCGCCATCGAGTAATTTATCATATTCTTTAATAGCAAGTACAACTTCACAAGCCAAAACATACTCTTCGCGTATCGCTTTAAAAAAACTTAAACACTCTGCGCTGGCCAAAGATTGATAGTGCTGTGCAATTACAAAGTCACTACGCGCTAACATACGCTCCAGATCATCGACTAGGCTATGAAAGAATGGCCACGACTGCCAAGCTAAGCGAGTCGCCGGCATCCCAATTGCCTTGATACCAGCCTGCAAACCTGTGCCCGCCCCAAACCACCCGGGCATCATCATACGATTTTGAGTCCATGCAGAAACCCATGGCACCGCATGCAACCCCAATACCCCAGCCACATTTCCATGACTCGAGGGCCGTCCCCCAATCTGCATACGCTCAATAACATCAATGGGAGTCACCGCACGAAAATAATCATGAAACTGGATTGTGTCATACACCAAACCACGATAGTGCAATGCGCTAGCAACAGAAAGTATTGAAGCTAATTCAAGGTTTTTCTCATTTGGCTCAGCAACTACTGAAACACTATCCCCCATAGTAGCTAAAGATAGAGCACTAAAAGCGCGCTCTAATGTTCGCAATGCAATCGGCCCTAGTCCATAGTTATGTGAAATTCCCTCACCCTGCTCAGTCAGGCGCAAGACGCCATTGACAGTTGAAGGTGGCATAGAAGTAACGATGTCATCAATACGACCGCCGCCACGAGCAATACTTCCACCGCGGGCATGCATAATAATCTGCCTCTCGCCGGCCGCAGATAGCACTGTATTCAGAGCTTTTTGGGCCTCATAGACAGCAAACCGAGAAGCGCAAATACCGGTCTGCTTGCTAATTTCCGAATAACCTAAAAGTACAGTTTGCTTATGACCGCGCACATCAATATGCCGCCTATATAAAGGGTCTGACATTAAATCTTGTAGGACTGCACTACAACATACCAAACCCTCCACAGAGTCAAACATGGGCGCAAAATCTACTGCGATATTTTCTTTATCTTTGTCATAAGCTTGTGCCCACTGGGCAAGTAAAAATGCCGCAAGGATATCACTCGAACTCTGAACACCACTCACTATATAACTACCGATTGCTGCAACTCCAAAACGTCTGCGGCACTGCACTATCGCATCAAAAACACCCAACGTACGTCTGCCCATAGCATCAAGCTCAATACGTGGGCCTATGTCGCGCTCAATCAGTGTACGCAGCTGAACATTGCGCTCGTTTGCAGTCAAATCTTTCCAAGTAGAATCATTTAAACCCTGCGCAATAACTGTATGGTGCACACTCGAGTGTTGACGCACATCTAATGATGCCAAGTGAAATCCAAAAATAGAGACTCGTCTTAATAGTCGTTTAACCGAAAAGAACCCGGCATGGCGACCACGATGCGCAAGTAAACTGTCTGCGACAAGCTGCACATCTTTGGTCAGTTGTTCAGGGCTTTCATAGCCATTGGCACGACCACCATAGGTCAAACGTAACCGTTGGGCAACTTGGTTAAAAAAAATACGATACTGCATTCGGTCGTGCCGCATCGGCGAATCATCTTTAGCACTAGGAAAAAGATTCTTGTAATCATTAATACGTTGCTCTAGAGCAGGACTCACACCACAACGATTTGTGCTTTGCGATAGCAACTGGGAGAGTGCTTGGCATTCAATAAAATAGGCGTTGATAATAACTTGCTGTTGCCGCGCTAGTGTCTCACGGAGAGTTTTAGCATTAACATCCGGATTGCCATCTAGATCGCTACCTACCCAAGTACCAAAGCTAATAATTGTTGGCACATCGAGACTCTCCGCCGCAACGCCATAATGTTTTTCCAGTGCAGCAGCGATCTCTTCATGAAATCCGGGCACCACACGATATAAGACTTCTACTAAATAGAAAATAACGTGTTCGCGCTCATCGGCTACGGTCAAGCGTTCGCGCGGATGATCTTCTGTTTGCCAAGCAGTAGTCATCTCAGAGCGAATCTTCCCACGCAGCGCACGTTGTTCGTTAGGGGCCAGAGTTGGATCCAAGCGGCCATAAAGCAGACCCGCCATACGTAGTTCTTTACGTAACACTGTGCGACGCGGAGACTCATTTGGATGCGCCATGAATACGGGTTCAATACGAAGCGTGGCCAATAAGTCCATAACCTCAGCCAAAGACTTGCCACGAAATTTAAGCTGGCTAATGGCAGCATCGACTCCACCTGGCTGCGGGTTATCACTTTCAATTAAAAAGTAAGCGCGCCTTCGCCGAATTCTATGGACTTGTTCCGCTAAGTTGACTGCTTGGAACCAAGCAGAAAATGCTCGCTCTAGATCTCGCGCAAGAGCTGGGTCCCGCCCTTTTACGCGAAATTCCAATTGACTGGCTGCAGCGGCATCACCGTTGCGCCGATTGATGGAAAGTATTCGATCTTGCTCGACTAACTCAAAGAGAGAATCTCCCCCTTGCTCGCGTAGAATCTGACCAACCAACTCACCGAGCATGTGAACGTCATCACGGAGCGCAGTATGCTCAGGTGGAAATTGAATCTCAGTGCGCAACACAGTTCAATTCTACACTTTCGCGTGTTACATCATTAGGAAAATAAAAAAAGCCCGGACTGTTTGGGCCGTCCGGGCCTTTAAAGCTCAACTAATTAAGTCGAAAATGACTTAACGGAAGGAGTAATTCACATCTACACCAAAGCTACTCCCTGGGGAGTTATGAATAAATGAACCACCAAATTCTGGCGCAGGAATGACTTCTTGAAGATATTTTTCATCTGTAATGTTACGACCCCAAGCCGTGACACCCCAAACACCATTACTCATACCCACACGAGCATTGAGGGTATGGTAAGGATCACGCTTCTGCTTAGAGAATTCACCTTGGCCAAAACCAAAGTATGTGAACAGATTAGGAACTAAATTGCCCTGTACTGGGCTGAAGAATGTTTCCCCAATGAAAGACGCTTCAAGGCGAGCATTAGCTATCCAATCCGTACTACCCATGGGAATCTTAAGGTCTATACCGGTGTTGGCTGTGTACTCAGGTGCGTAAGGGATTTTATTTCCTTTGGTATAAGGGCGACCCAAGTATTTTTCAATTTCGGTATCGCTAGAACCATACCCAGCGAATACAGTAATGGTTTGGTTAACGCGCCAGCGAGTATCAATCTCAAATCCTTGCACACTTGCTTCTTCCGCGTTAGTCACCGCACGTAGAAGCCCAAATGGGCCAGCAAAGAAATTAAAGAACTGCATGTTTTCAATGTCAGTCTTATAGGCCGCAAAGTTGATAGCCAATGCACCATCAAGCAAATTGGCCTTGAAGCCAGCTTCAAAGGCCTTGGAAACTTCTTTCTCATAGTCATCGCTGACTTTGCTGATCCCACGATCTGAACCGTCAGCATTACATGCAGGAACAGTCAGAAATGTGCTGATTCCAATCTTGTCCCACTGAGTAGGACCGGTGCATAAACCACCAAAGTTTTGCTCAATTGTGGCTTTAGTACCAGTAGAGTTAAATCCACCAGAACGAAAACCTACACCGTAGGATGCGAAGAGAGACAAGTTGTCACTAGTCTTCCAGTTCACAGACAATTTAGGTTGCAGCTCAGAAAAAGAACGCGAACGGTCTTTGATGACCGTTGGGGCGCCCACACCTTCATAGGCTGGATTAATAAATTTACCAGAACCTGCAAACCCTGGGGTCTGGGGAGGAATACGTGGTACGTTATTCTCAACATCACGGCTCTCATTGTCATAACGCAAAGCCAAGGCGACTTCCAGACCTTCTTTAACGTCATACGCAATTTGACCAAATGCCGCCATGACGGTAGAACTTAAATCATCGTCATACAATAAATCAGTTGGGTTCTTACCACCGGTACGCACTAAAGGCACTGCATCAAAGCCCTGACCATTGTCTGAACCTTGGGAAACAACCACACGACGCTCGATGTCCGCAGCGTAAGCACCAGCTAACCAACGAAACTGTTGATCACCCGGTGACGTCACTCTTACTTCGACACTCATATCTGTTTGATCGCGCTGCTGATACTGATAACCATCGCAAGTTAGCTGACTGTAGGGAGGAAAGAGAGATCCAGCAACATTTGCACCATAGTAAAAGGGAGCAGGCAATGGTGAATCAAGCCTCCGAGCAGCAAATGAAGCCGTGCAAGAGGCGGTATTGGTATACAAGCCAAATGCGGCACTTGTTCCATCAGTCAAAAAGTAGTTTGTCTGATCATTAAACGCACCGACAACAGTCACGGTACCAACGGACACAGGAAAGTCAGCTTTCACGGATAGATTAATATTCTCTTGCTCGTTTTGTGGTTTGACATTGTTTAAATAAACGAATTTATGCGTATTCGCATTCTCCCAGAAGAGGGGGCTATAACCAGGAGTAAGACCGGCTTCTTTCAACGCAAAGGAAGCATTGAAGTTAATAGCGCCTGCATCAATCTTTGAATACTTTGCTTTGATATCCCAAGAGCTCGTATCGCTTTCATTGACTAATCGAGCTGAAATCCCTGTTTCTTCAAAGAAATCAACGCAATCATCACACTTTAAAAATACGTTCTTGTATTCACCATCAGTGTTGCGTGTATAGGCAGACACTGAAGCGTTCCAGCTCTCAGCAACTTGGCCTGAAAGATAGGCGCTAGCTTTAAAGCTATTGTATTGAGCCACGCCAGCTGAGAATTCAAATTCTTTTGCATCACTAGGCTTGCGTGTGCTGATAATCATGGCGCCAGCGACGGCATTACGGCCATAAACAGCACCTTGCGGACCTTTTAAAATTTCAATCTGTGAAACATTGCTGAGTTCCTGATTCAAGGCATTGGGGTTAGTCTGCAACACGCCATCAATAACCAAAGCAAAGTTAGTTTCAGCATCACGCCCAGTATTTATACCTCTGATGGAAACTTGCATATCGCCAGCTTCAGCAGTCTGGACCTGTGAAACACCTGAGGTGAGGGCAATGAAATCCTGTGGGCGTTCAATGCCCGCTGACTTGATTTCAGAGGCAGCAAAAGCCTGAATAGTAGCCGGTACGTCGATGAGTTTTTCTGATCGCTGACGCGCAGTAATAACAATTTCTTCAAGCTGAGCTTCTTGAGCAAAGACTTGGATAGAACTCAATACGCTCAGAGCGCTCAAAGCAAGCGTAAGTATTTTATGTCTATGAAAAAGCATGCAGATACTCCATAAAAGGGGAAATATATATTTATTTTATATAAAAATTTATTAAACATCTTAAGACCTAATCTAACAACAAAGCAATGGAAACGAATAACAAAAGTATATATTGTCTCTTTTTTACAACACCCTACTCTGTATACAAGAATTATGATGGAATTTAACTGACTTGCCTTTTTCAGGAGCGCACCGTGACCACTTCGCCTACCCCGGCTATCGATATTGTCAGCGGCATTTGGACTGAGGAAGCACTTACCTTTCGCCCTGGCTGGCAGGCCCAGTTCTTTGCCGGCAAGATGAAGTCCAAAACAAATATGCAAGGTGTATCACTGGATCAGCAACTAGCCCAAATGGCTGAAGCTGGTATCGAGCGGGCATTCTTATTTGCGCCCAAGGTCGGGCGTCAAGGACTACCGGGATCTTTTCATCTTCCCTATGAAGTGATCGCACGCGCCGTAGAGAAATATCCAGGACGTTTTTACGCCATGGCAGGAATCGACCCCTACGAAGGAATGAACGGCGTACGTGCTTTAGAAGATGCTGTCAAAAATATGGGGTTTATTGGTGCTCACGTATACCCGCACTGGTTTGACCTCCCCCCTGACCATGCTAAGTACTACCCTTTTTACTCCAAATGTTGTGAATTAGGCGTGCCAATTCAAATGCAAGTCGGCCAGTCAATGGTGTATTCCAAAGAAGCACCCATGCGCAGCGTAGGTCGACCTATTCTGCTAGATGGTATAGCTTGTGATTTTCCAGAACTAAAACTCATTGGCATCCATGTGGGTATTCCATGGACGGACGAAATGATCGCCATGGCCTGGAAGCACGAAAATGTTTTCATCGGCTCAGATGCACACAGCCCAAAATACTGGCCACCTGCGTTTGTTAATTACATCAATTCATTTGGTCAAGACAAAGTAATGTTTGGAACCGATTTTCCAGTTCTCGGCTTCAAGCGCACCATGGAAGAGATAATAGGATTAAATTTACGCCCAGAACCGCTACGTAAATTCTTGCGCGATAACGCTCTTCGCGTATACGGCATAAAGTGTTAAGTAGTCGCTAATATAAAATTTAAATTTAATTAGTCACCTCCTTCTGCAACTGTGGTTGCGGCTTGCGATGCGGTCATAGCTGCGCCATTCTGCGTCAGAACTTGCACTTGCTCGGCACTCAAACCCGCCTCTCGCAAAATCTCAACAGTGTGCTCACCTAATCGCGGTGCATGACGGTAAATTGATGCGGGCGTTGCACCGAAATTCACAGGAAAAGAAGGCATACGTAATCGCCCTTCAGTAGGATGATCGTAAAACTGCCAGAAACCAGTAGCTACTAAATGCGGATCTGTAGCAAGTTCTTCTAGGGTATTCACCACTATTATAGGAACACCGGCGCCATCAAATAATTTGAGCCAATCCAAAGTCGTACGCGTCGCCATAATTTCACCCGTCTTTTTATAGGTGTCATCGATGTTACGCACACGATCTGCCAAAGTTTTAAAAGTTGGTTCATTAATCAGATCAGGATAGCCAGTCAAATTACAAAATTTTTCCCAATGCGCATCAAGATACGGCAAGATAGCAATATAGCCATCAAGTGTTTTGTAAGGCTTACGATGATGACTCATTAAGCGCACATACCCAGGCTTACCCTTTGGGGGCTCAAAAGTCATACCCCACAGATGCTCGGCCATAACAAAGTTCACCATGGTTTCAAACATAGGCACTTCTAACTCTTGACCCTCACCAGTACGTTCGCGGTGAAACAGCGCTGCAAGGACTCCATAAACCACAGTGATTGCTGTAGTTTTATCTGCAACCACGGTAGGGAGATAACGCGGCTCACCCAAAACCATTTCATTAAGCATCGCGATACCGCTAACTGCTTGGATAGAATCATCAAGCGCACCTAGTTTTCCGTAGGGCCCATTTTTCGAGTACCCGTATGCACCACAGTAAATAATACGCGGATTTACTTTTTTCATGTCTGCATAATCTAGACCAAGCTTGGTCATGACCTGCGGCCTATTGTTGTGCACAAAAACATCAGCGCTTTTAATTAATTCGAGAAGCGCATCTCGTGCGCCAGGTTGACGCAAATCTAAAACTAAACTACGTTTATTACGATTGCAGGTGAGATACAACGCTGACATCCCTGGATTATTTGATGCACCGAGCGTGCGGTTACTATCGCCGCGAGGCTGTTCAATTTTTATTACATCAGCGCCCATGTCAGCTAATAATTGACAGGCCCAGGGACCCAAGACAACACTGGTCATCTCAATAATCTTCACACCCTGCAGTGGTCCTGACATAGATTTTTCCCCAAATGAGTTAATCAACGAAGTACCCTGCAATAATACGCTGCTAAACGTCTATTTAAGAGACTATGGTGTCATAATTGCTTCTGACTAAAAAATTAATTCACAGTCTTTGTTTACTTAATAGCTATCTATTACCCATAAAAACTAGGTTGTTAGTTGCCAAGAATTTTAAGAAGGCGATGAATTTACCCAAACCACGTAAACTTACCTCCGATGTTATTGGAGCGCTCGCAGTTGGCTTGGCAGCCATGCTCTTTGCGGCCAAAGGCGTCTTTGCCAAGGAGCTGTATGAATTAGGCGTGAGCGTTGAGGCTTTAGTAACCATTAGAGCTAGCTTAGCGCTGCCAATGTTTTGGGCCTTTGCTGTACGCCACGAAGGACTGTCTCTTATTTTAATGACTCCAAAACGAGCTATATGCGCAGCAGCTGCAGTCGGCGTACTGTGTTACTACGCCGGTGCACTATTAGATTTCATTGCTCTCACATTGATTAAAGCGAGCATCGAGCGGGTGCTGATCTTCAGTTACCCCGCCATCGTGGTGCTCTTGACCTCTGTACGCGATCGCCAATGGCCTAACAACCGGGTACTAATGGCCATTGTACTGACTTATCTGGGTATATTTTTTTCAATAGGCGGATTTGACAGCGCGGAAATGCGCGCTAATTTATATGGCGCTTCGCTCGTAATTTGCTCCGCAGTTACTTATGCAATCTACTTTCTAGTGAGCGAAAAATATACGCGGCAAATAGGCAGTTCACGCTTTACATTATTTGCTATGAGTTCAGCAGCAGCGGCACTAATACCGCACTACTTAATACACCATAGCATATTAGAGATAACAGAAATTTCTGCGAAAGCCTGGCTACTTCTCATTGGCATTTCAGTTGTATGTATGTTCTTACCAGCCTTACTTCAAGCTGAGGGAGTACGCCGTATAGGTGCACAACGCGGCGCAGTAATTTCAACAATAGGTCCACCAACAACGGTTGTTTTAGCTGCTCTATTGTTGGGAGAGCAACTCTCAATCTGGCAAATAGGTGGTGTGACATTGATTGTCATTGGAATTTTTGTCCTAGATCTTGCCCGCAATGCGAAGTAAACGACGTGCCTGCTCCACGATCGGATAGTCGATGAATTGACCGTCAACTTGTATAGAAGCAGACCCCAGAACTTCAGCGCGCTCGAAGGCTTGCACCACTGCAATCGCATTTAGAATCTGATCTTCACTCGGCGAGAAAACTTGGTTACATGGCTCTACTTGATCTGGATGAATACACAACTTTCCTGAAAAACCCATTTGCCGACCGTTGCGTGCGGATCGAATAAAACGTGCCTGATCTTTAATCTGAACCACAACGGTATCAATAGGTGGCTGTATTCTAGCTATACGAGAAGCATGTGTAAGACGCGCTCTTGCATAGGCTAATTCACGCTCATCTTCAGTCCATTCTAGGTTTAAATCATTGGTATAATCACCCCCTCCGAAAGCTAATCTGACAATGCGTTGATCGGCAGCAGCTATATCAGTAGCGGCTTCGATACCTCGCGCTGTTTCAACTATTGGTAACAGCTCTAATTTTCCAATAGCCATATCCAAGCGCTGCTCATAGATAGCGATCTGCGCACTCACAAAGCGTAGTTGCTCTACTGATTCTGTTTTTGGTAGAATAATCCCATCGATCCATGGACTAACTACAGCGGCAAGATCATCAATGCACCAAGGAGTATCTAGTGCATTGATGCGAATATAACCACGAGCACTACGCGGTTTTTGCAAAGCAGCTACGGCTAAAGCACGCGTAACAGTTTTTTCACTTACCGCAACAGAATCTTCGAGATCAATCAAGACAGCATCGGCGCCACAGTTGAAAACTTTCTCAAGTTTTCTTGGATGATTACCAGGCGCAAATAGATAACTACGCATAAGCGCCATTATAACGATATCCATTCGTCCGCCACAGCACTTCGCTGCAAGGACAATTCATAGGTAAATCGTTTTGCAGGGTGCTCAGCCACAGTGATCAAAAAAACTGTGCAAGTGCATTTCTATAACGTCGCAATACTTGCAACGATGTACTACCCGCAGGCACGCCCAAAGTAATCGCACGCGCTAAGTTTACGACTCCAGCAGTAATTTGGACCTGCACATTATTGACTCGTTGCCCAAAACGCTGCTCTATTAATTCAAAAACCTGTGCAGAAGATCGGCCAACTTGAGAGGCAACTTCTGCATACTCAGACAAAATATAAATATCAGACCAACCGATTACTATGCCTCGGGAAATTAAACGTCGGATCGTTGAGAGTTGTACCCAATGAACCCCGAGCTCACAGCCTAACCGCTGCGCCAAACGAGCACGCGTCAGCACTGGTGCCACCTTGAGAACCTCTAACCTACTGCTGGTGGGGTAACGCATTAATTCAGCAGAGCTAACTAAGCGCTGGACATGGTTGATAGCTGGATCACGAGCAAGAACTAGTGTGCCGATACCACGTTTGCGAACGATAAGTCCCAAGTTATCTAAGCGACGCAGCGCCTCACGCACCGTGTGCCGACTGACCCGATAACGCTCAACGAGCCGGTGTTCAGTAGGAATAGTGGAGCCCACAGCAAAACGACCACTTCGGATACCATCGATCAAGCGCTCAGCGACTCTTTGGTAGCGTGGGGTAGCGCGCTGCAAAGAACCTGTAATAGGATACTTAGATACACGAGAAACCATATTTTTTATAGCGTTGACAGTGTTGAATTATGACCTTAGCATTTGTCCGTACATTTGTATAGAGAGAGCACTCTAAGATATGACCCATATCATCGAAAGTATTGGCCCCCATCGTTATCGAGAATCTTTTGGACGCTACTACGAAGATTTTGTGGTGGGTGATATATATGAGCACCGACCGGGGCGCACGATTAGTGAGACTGATAACACCTGGTTTACTTTATTGACGATGAATACTCACCCACTACATTTTGATGCTGAATACGCAAAGGCTTCAGAATATGGGCGCTGCATTGTCTGCTCACCACTGACCTTAGCCATTTTAGTCGGCATGAGCGTAACTGATGTCAGCCAAAAAGCAGTGGCTAATATGGGTTGGCGCGAAATTAATATGACTGCTCCTGTATTTGCTGGGGATACTTTGTATGGAGAATCGGAGGTATTAAATAAGCGGGAATCAAAATCTCGTAATAATGCAGGACTAGTAACTATTCGGACCTTAGGTAAAAACCAAGAAGGAATTTTTGTATGTAACTTTGAGAGCACCATCTTGGTAGCCAAACGTGGCTACGCTGTTGAAGATAAAATAAAAATCTAAGATCATGAATATAATAGATAATGAAATTTTAGACTCCATAGAGCGCTGGTCAATGCGTGAACTCCGCCCGATCGCTCGGCAGTTTGACCATGCAGACGAGTACCCTGAAGAGATCGTTGAGCAGATGAAAGGACTTGGCCTTTTTGGCGCTACAATTGCTACTGAATATGGGGGATTAGGTCTTAGTGCAGCGATCTATGCTCGCTTAGTGACAATTATTTCCTCGGTATGGATGGCCCCAGTAGGTATTTTTAATTCACACTTAATTATGGCTTCCTGCGTACAGCGCCATGGCACAGAGGCCCAACGCCAAAAATGGTTGCCACGCTTTGCTAGTGGTGAGATCCGTGGTGGCATCGGCTTAACCGAACCGAACGCTGGCACTGACCTACAAAGCATTCGTAGCGTGGCCCGACGTGAAGGCACACACTACGTAATTAATGGGACTAAGACTTGGATCACTAATGGCGTACACGGAAGTTGTTTTGGAGTTCTTGTAAAAACGGATGTACATGCCCAGCCACGCCACAAAGGTATGAGTATGTTTTTATGTGTAAAGGGCGATGGATTTAAAGCTGCCAAAAAATTTAAAAAACTCGGTTATAAATCAATCGATAGTGCCGAACTTGTCTTTGATAACTTTCATGTTGAAGCAGCAAACCTCATTGGCGAAGTTGAAGGACAGGGGTTTCAACAAGCACTCAGCGGCTTAGAACTTGGCCGCATTAATGTAGCTGCACGTGGCGCAGGCATAGCCACAGCAGCACTACGAGATGCTCTGCGCTATGCCCAAGAACGACACACTTTTGGTAAACCAATTATTCAGCACCAAGCGATCCAACTAAAACTAGCTGATATGGCAACGAGAGTTGAAGCCTCACGGCTATTAATCGAGCAAGCAGCAAAGAAATATGATCTTGGCGAGCGCTGTGATCTCGAAGCAGGTATGGCAAAACTTTTTGCCTCTGAATCAGGAGTAGATAATAGCCTTGATGCTTTACGTATATTTGGCGGGTATAGTTATTCGACAGAATTTGATGTTGAAAGATACTACCGTGACGCACCTCTAATGTGTATTGGTGAGGGTACCAATGAAATGCAACGGATTATTATTGCACGTCAATTAGCTGAAAGAAATCCCATATAAATGAACGCACTGAAACTACCGCTTAAAGGCGTACGTATCTTGACTTTTGAAAATTTCGGGGCAGGACCATTTGGATCTATGTATTTAGCTGATTTGGGCGCCGAAGTTATAAAAATTGAAAATGATACGCAAGGAGGTGACGCCACGCGCACCATGGGACCTTATTTTTTAGGACATAACGACTCTCATTTTTTTCAAACTTTCAACCTAAATAAGCGTAGTGTTACGCTAAATCTTAAAACTCTAGAGGGGCAATCAATATTTCATAAACTTGTTGCCTCTGCTGATGGTGTACTAAATAATTTACGAGGTGACCAGCCCGATAAACTTGGTCTCACTTATACGAGTTTACAGGCAGTAAATCCTCTCATTGTCTGTGCGCACTTGTCCGCCTACGGACGCGATAACGAAAGACGTGCCTGGCCAGGCTATGACTATTTGATGCAAGCTGAAGCTGGATTCCTACATCTTACAGGTGAACCTGGCTCACCCCCTACTCGCATGGGTTTATCAATTATTGACTACATGACAGGTATAACAACAGCGCTGGCACTTGTATCCGCTCTATTTGATGCGGCGCGCTCTGGCGCAGGCAGAGACGTGGATGTGAGCTTGTTTGATGTGGCGTTGCACCAACTGTCTTATCTAGGCACTTGGTATTTAAATGAAAAATTAGACACTGGCCGCGCCCCACGTAGTGCGCACCCTAATGCTACTCCAGTTCAACTGTTTCGAAGTGCAGACGGCTGGATCTTCATAATGTGTATGACAGATAAGTTTTGGCTTGAACTCATGCAGGTTTTACAAGCTCCTGCGATTGCTCAAGACCCAAGATTTAGTAGCATGGGTGCTCGACGCGATCATCGCGATGCGCTTACCCCGTTACTAGATGGTATCTTTGAGTCTGACAGTACCGCAGCATGGCTCACTAAATTACAAGGCGTACTACCTGCCGCCCCAGTTTATGACCTCGCACAAGCTTTAGAGAGCCCTTATCCCTTGAGCATTGGAATGATCAGAAATACGCCACACCACACTCGTAAAAATTTCCGTAGTTTTGCAAATCCTATAAAGCTGAATGGGCAAAGACTCCCTGCGGCAAGCGCCCCAGCCCTAGGTGCTGACACAAACAGCGTGCTAACTGAACTTGGATATTCACCTGCAGAACTTATTGATCTCAAAATTCGCGGTATTATTTAAACTATGAATTTAAAAAAATGAAACTTACTGGTTTAAAAGTCATCGATCTTTCATTATTTTTACCTGGTCCTCATTTGACTATGATGATGGCAGATCATGGCGCAGAAATAATTAAGGTTGAGCCGCCTGGAGAAGGCGAACCCAATCGTCATATAGGTCCACATCAAGGAAATTACTCTATTTTTTTTCGTAATACACATCGCGGCAAAAAAAGCTTGTGTCTCAATTTAAAATCACCTGAAGGACGCGAAGCACTACTTCGCCTATGTAAGACTGCAGATGTATTTATAGAAGCTTTCCGCCCTGGAGTTGTTGATCGCTTAGGTATTGGATACACAGAAGTATCTTCGCGCAACCCAAGAATTATTTATTGCTCTATCTCAGCATTTGGGCAAAATGGTCCTTACCGTGATATTCCTGCACATGACTTAGCCACAGAAGCGCTCGCAGGAATCATAAGTTTAAATTTAGGTGCTGATGGCGAACCAACTATGCCACATGTACCAGCTGCAGATATGGCTGCATCAATGTTAAGTTTCTCAGGTATCTTAATGGCGCTATACCGTCGTGAAAAAACAGGTTGTGGAGATTACATCGATGTTGCCATGCATGATTCAATTTTAGCTTGGACATCTAATGTATTAGGTGATGTCTTTGCTAATCAGCGCCCTCCCGTAGTAAAAAATCAACGCAGCTTGGGTGGAAGTGCATTTTATAATATTTATAAAACCAGTGATGCTCGCCACATCGTACTAGGCGCACAAGAAATAAAATTTGTGCGTAATCTGCTAAATGAACTAGGTCGCCCAGAATTTATCGCCCTATGCGAGCAAGGTCCAGGTGCGCATCAACAACCTTTAATTGACTTTCTGAGTGAGACTTTTGCATGCAAAACTCGTGTTGAGTGGATTGCATGGTTTAAGGGGCGCGATATTAGCTTTGCACCTGTTAATAATTTACGCGAAGCCTTTGATGATCCGCATGTGCAAGCTCGCTCAATGCGCCTAACCGACACTCAAGGTTTCGAACATATTGGCGTGCCGGTTAAGTTTACCAATGAGCCTGGTTCAGCCCGATTCACACTGCCCTCTCTAGGTGAGCACACTCGAGAAATTCTCAGTGCTTTAGGATATAACGCCACACAAATTGAGTCGCTCATAATAAAGGGCGCAGTCGTTAGTGCACCCTAGAGACTAAAATTCGCGCTCGCGGCCTTAGGCTGTAATAATAGGGGCTGATTTAACCTATATACTGCAGGACATTACGATGTTTCAGACTCTCAGTCTTTTCCCGCCTGATGCAATTTTAAGTATATCTACTGCATTTCAAAAAGATACTTCCCCAACAAAAGTGGACCTTGGTGTAGGCGTATATAAAGACGAAAATGGTAAGACGCCGGTGCCTCGTGCAGTGCGTCGCGCTGAACAAGAAATCCTAGCAGAACAGAAAACTAAGGCATATTTAAGTCCACTGGGTAACGCAGGCTTCAATACACAAGTTGCTGAACTGACTTTTGGAAATAATTTGCTTGGTCGCAAAACAGATTTAGTACTTGCGCAAGCCCCTGGGGGTAGTGGAGCTCTGCGCTTAGGTGCTGAACTCATTAAAGCGGCTAATCCCACAGTTGGTATCCATGTTAGTGACCCTACCTGGGCTAATCATATTCCTTTACTTGGCAATGCTGGCTTGAAGGTTGATACTTACCCTTACTATTCAGCTAATAAACATCGCGTTGATCTAGATAGAATGCTCGGGGCGCTTGATGGTTTATCAGCAGGTTCTGTCGTACTCCTGCATGCATGCTGTCACAATCCGACTGGTCAAGATCTAGATGCCACGCAATGGGCCTTGGTTGCTGAAGTGCTCGCCCGACGCAGCTTAGTGCCGTTCATGGATATGGCCTATCAGGGATTAGGTGAAGATCTGGATCGTGATGGAAACTCCCTACGTATCATTGCCAAAGCCGTTCCTGAAATGTTGGTGGCAGTGTCTTGTTCAAAGAACTTTGGCTTGTATCGTGAACGTACAGGTTTGTTGGCAGTTCTTAGCGGAAATGCAGAACAGGCAACTGTCAACACCAGTCAATTAGGTCGACTCGCGCGTACCCTCTGGTCAATGCCTCCCGACCATGGAGCAGCGATTGTTGATCGAGTGCTTTCACAAGCAGAGCTGCGACAAGAGTGGTTCTCCGAACTTACGCATATGGCAAACCGGATCAACAGCCTGCGTAATGTCCTAGCAGATAAACTAACTCTTAGTACTAACAAAGATTTTAGCTGGATTAAAACCCAACGCGGAATGTTTTCACGCTTACCATTGAGCAACGAACAAGTTGTTTGCCTACGCGAACAGCACCATATATATATGGCGCCCGATGGCCGCATCAATATTGCTGGCGTAACGCCAAATAATGCCACGTATGTGGCTGAGTCAGTTGCAATGGTTTGCCAATGAGCGAAAACTATAATGGATGAGCCCGATGCACTGCGTGCTTGGTGGATGCCCTTCACTCATAACCGATATTTTAAACAAAATCCGCGACTAATTGCTTCCGGTAAAGGCTCCTACTATCAGCTTGAGGATGGTAGAAGCGTCTTTGATGGTGTCTCAGGACTCTGGTGTTGCCCATTAGGTCACTCACCTGCTCGTGTCGTCGCAGCGATACAAAAACAAGTAGCTAACTTAGATTTTGCACCGAGCTTTCAAATGGGGCATAGCGCCGCATTCTCCCTGGCCCAACGGATCGCTGATTTTGCTAAACGACCAAAAGACAGGGTATTTTTTGTTAATTCAGGCTCAGAGGCGGTGGACACAGCTTTAAAAATTGCTCTCGCCTTTCACCGAGCTAATGGAGAGCCGAGCCGCACTCGAATGATAGGGCGCGAAAGAGGCTACCATGGTGCAGGCCTCGGTGGCATCTCTGTTGGCGGTATTCCGTCTAACCGCAAAATGTTTAGCCCACTAATGATGCCTGGTGTCGATCACCTGCCCCACACGTGGAATGGTACGCATATGGCCTACTCACGTGGCCAACCTGCGTGGGGCGTACATCTAGCAGAAGAATTAGAGCGGCTAGTCACGCTACATGACGCTAGTAATATTGCGGCTGTAATCATAGAGCCAATGCAAGGTTCAGCGGGTGTGATAGTTCCCCCTGAGGGCTATCTTCAGCGCATCCGTGATATTTGCACACGCCATGGTATTTTGCTTATTTTTGATGAGGTCATCACTGGTTGTGGCCGCTTAGGGAAACCATTCGCGGCAGATTATTTCAATATAAAACCAGATCTAATTACTTTTGCAAAAGCCATCAATAACGCCACTGTTCCACTGGGCGGGGTTTTAGTTGATAATGCTATTTATGAATCCTTGATGAGTGGCCCCTCACATCTCATTGAATTTTTCCATGGTTACACGTATTCGGGTCATCCATTGGCCGTTGCTGCTGCGCATGCGACCCTTGATGAGCTCTCAGAAAGTAATCTAATTGAGCGCGCCGCAGAACTCTCGCCTGTGTTAGAAAATGCTATGCACAGTCTGCGTGGCGAACCAAACGTCACAGACATCAGGAATCTTGGATTAGCTGCAGCAGTTGATGTCGCTCCGTACTCAGGCGCCGCTGGCTTACGGGCCATTCAAGTCTTCGAACATGCGCTCAATAATGGCCTTTACGTTCGCTATACAGCGGACACATTAGTACTCGCACCACCCTTTATCTCAACTCCAACTGAAATAAAAACTGCCGTTGAAACCCTGCGCAAAGCTTTGCAGGCTCAAGTCAAGTGAAGCAAAAATCTAATCATCTAGTTGGACACTGGATAAACGGCGAGTTGCAGATTGGCAAAGGTATGCGGTCTAATATTTTTAACCCTTCAACTGGCGCTGTTATACGAGAGGTTACTCTGGCTAATTCAACAGAGATCTCTTCTACCATAACTTGCGCTCAGGCTGCACTACCGGGATGGATGGAGACGCCTGCACTGCGGCGTGCTCGGATAATGTTCAAATTTCGTGAATTACTCGAGGCGGCACAAGATCGTCTTGCTGAATGTATTGCTTTAGAACATGGAAAAACAGTAGCAGACGCCTCCGGTGAAATTACGCGTGGTCTTGAAGTGCTTGAATTCGCCTGTGGCGCACCACACCTACTAAAAGGTGAATTCAGCTTAAACGTTGGGACTGGTGTCGATGGTTTTGATTTTCGCCAACCACTTGGAGTGATCGCTGGCGTTACACCTTTTAATTTTCCAGTAATGGTACCTATGTGGATGTTTCCACTGGCATTAGTGTGCGGAAATACTTTTATTCTAAAGCCATCTGAACGTGACCCGAGCGCTAGTTTGCTACTGGCTGAACTTTTACATTCTGCGGGCTTACCCAAAGGCGTATTCAATGTCTTGCAAGGTGATAGTCATACTGTAGATGCACTAATTAAAGATCCGGGAGTGGCTGCCATAAGTTTTGTTGGTTCCACTAATGTAGCAAAACATATTTATACTCAAGGCACAGCTCAGGGTAAAAGAGTACAAGCGCTCGGCGGAGCTAAAAATCATATGGTGGTTATGCCTGATGCCGAACTAGATGTTGTCACCGAAGCACTCGTGGGAGCAGCTTTTAGCTCAGCAGGCGAACGCTGCATGGCGATCTCTGTTGCCGTAGTTGTGACCGATGTCCTAGCAGATGCCTTAATTAAGTCATTAAAGACTCGAATCATGAGTCTCAAAATTGGCGCCTCAGGCGCAACAAATATTGATATGGGTCCTCTAATTAATCTAGCACATAAAACGCGAGTCACAGAGTACGTTGCGAGCGGAATCGCTGAGGGCGCTCAACTAATCATCGATGGCCGCGAAACAATAATACCTGGCCATGAAAACGGATTCTTCTTAGGTCCTTGCCTCTTTGATCATGTCAAAGAAAATATGCTAATTTATCGAGAAGAGATTTTTGGACCCGTGCTATGCATCATTCGCGTACCGGATCTAAATCACGCTATTAAATTAATCAATACACACGAATACGGTAATGGCACTGCCATTTTTACTCAAAATGGCGCCACCGCTCGACACTTTATCGAAAAAATTGAAGTGGGTATGGTAGGCATTAATATACCCCTACCGGTGCCGATGGCTTTCCATAGCTTTGGAGGATGGAAGAACTCTATGTTTGGAGATCATCATGCCTACGGCATGGAAGGAATCCGGTTCTATTCGCGACTTAAAGCAGTCAGCCAGCGTTGGCCTGAGAAGCATAGCGTACATGCAGACTTTGTCATGCCCACACTTTAAATAGATTAAGACTTGCAACGCACGCCAGTGCCGACTAAACCGCAATAACCATTAGGATTTTTTGCGAGGTACTGCTGATGGTAGTCCTCAGCATAAAAAAATTGTGGCGAAAGCCTAATTTCTGTAGTGATCTGACTGAAACCCTGAAGACTAAGTTTCCCCTGGTATTGCTCACAGCTCAATAGCACTATCTGTAACTGCACAGGGCTAGTGCAATAAATGCAGGAACGATATTGCGAACCAATATCATTGCCTTGGCGCATACCCTGCGTGGGATTGTGCTCCTCCCAAAAAGCGTTTAGCAGATGTTGCAAAGTTACGTGGTTAGATCCATAAATTACCCTCACCACTTCCGCATGCCCTGTTTGACCAGAACAAACCTCTTCGTAATTTGGGTTAGAGGTATAGCCACCCGCATAACCAACTGAGGTTGAAATTACCCCCGGAATTTTCCAAAACAAACGCTCTGCGCCCCAGAAACAACCCATACCCACAACAAGCTCCTCGCTTTCAGCTGGGAATGGAGGCTCCAAGGCAGCACCATTTACAAAATGCCTTACAGGTACCGTCATGGGTGTTGTTCGCCCGGGCAAGGCAGCTGCAGGCGTAACAATAAAAC
>SHZO01000013.1 GCA_009692285.1 Gammaproteobacteria bacterium
CCACAAGATCGCAGCCAATCGGCGGACGAAGCACTGCTCCATCATCACCGACACCTAATATCACATCACTACGAGCAGCACCTACACCACAAAAATAGCGCTCAATAAGTGAAAATTCACCTATAGACATGAGCTGTCAGTGCTCTTGTGAACGCAATGCACGGGCGGCACGATCCAATACAGCATTAACATATTTGTGCGCATCAGTTGCCCCAAAGCGCCGCGTCAACATTACTGCTTCATTAACAATGACACGCCATGGCACATCGAGGCGGACACACATTTCATGGACCCCAATGAGCAATACCGCATGCTCAACGGGATCCAGCTCTGCCGGTTTACGATCAGTCCAGTCTGATAGCTTTGCATCTAAAGCTGCACGCTGGGTAGCTACGCCCTGCACAATTTCAATGAAGTAGTCACGATCAGCACGATCCATGTCTTCTTCGACACTGAAATCACTAACTATATCCTGCCAAGGACCATCATTTAACTGCAACCTATACAGCGCTTGCAAAGCCAGTTTGCGCGCCACGGAACGAGCACCAGAGCGCGGGTCACGTTGCTTGCGGGTAGCAGTCTTTGAAGCATCATTTTTCATATAGAGAAATCTCGAAGCAAGAACGCCATTACAAACGGCAGCCTTGACCGATTCGCCTTCTTTAGTGCATTTGTTCTACAGCCACAAAACTCTAGCGCTTCGATTGAACCAATGTCCTGAACAATAACTGTAAACATGACTATTCTCCCTGGCGCAGCATGATACGGATATCCGACCCCATCTGGCGTAGATCCTGTACGTGCCAAATGCTGGCGTCGATCAATTTTGAAAGTACCGGTAAATGCACTAAGGGTCGTGCATCCGGGCCAAGTAAATATGGCGCTAGGTACAGCACGAGTTCATCAGCAAGCCCCAGTCTAATCAAGGCGCCCGCCAAGGTAGGGCCCGCTTCAGTCCAAATCTCATTTAGACCCTCTTCAGCCATCCATGCTAAAGCAGCTGGCAATGCAACATATCCTTGTGCGTCTGACTCGAGAGCGATGCTGCGCGGACTCTGCGTTGAGTGTTCAGATTGTTTTAACTGCGCGGTGCGCACGGTGAGCCTCACGCTCGGCGCAGCAGCATTAAAAACACGCGCGTTAGCGCTAACCCTAAATTGACTATCTAATATCAGTCGCAGCGGCTGGCGAGTACTCTCAGGGATACGCGCTGTGAGCTCAGGATCATCAGCGAGCACTGTATTTGAGGTACTCAAAATAGCGGCACTCTCTGCACGCCACTCATGTACATCAGCTCGCGAAGATGTGGAAGTAATCCACTGACTCTTGCCGTTTGCTAATGCAGTGCGGCCATCGAGACTCGCGGCGAGCTTTAAACGCACCCAAGGACGCGCTCGACGCATGCGAGAGAAAAAACCTAAATTGAGCTCTTCACCCAAGTGGCCCAACAAACCAAACTGTACTTGGATACCAGCGGCTTGCAAACGTGCTGCTCCACTACCATCTACCTGTGGGTTAGGATCACCCACCGCATAAATCACACGTTTAATACCTGCCGCAATCAAGGCCTCGGAGCATGGTGGCGTGCGCCCGAAATGATTGCATGGTTCTAAAGTAACAAGTGCAGTCGCACCATACGCTGCCGCACCAGCTGCTCGCAAAGCGAGAACCTCAGCGTGAGGTTCGCCTGCGCGCTGATGCCATCCTTCTGCGATAATGCGCTCTTCTTTTGTAATGACACATCCAACACGGGGATTAGGTTGGGTTGTCCTCCGTCCTTGAGCTGCAAGCTCCAAAGCGCGCGACATGGCCGACTGCTCAAAAGCAGAAAAGCTAGCTAGTGGATTCATAATTTGTTTAACGCTTTCTCACCGAGCAAAGGTAGTTAATCAGCCAGATCTTCACGCCGTTTTCGATCACGTAATTCTTCAACTTCCTCGCGAAAGGCTTCAACGTCTTGAAAGCTACGGTAAACCGAAGCGAAGCGCACATAGGCTACTTCATCAAGACCGCGCAGCTCTTCAATCACTAACTCGCCCACTTGCCGTGAGGGTACCTCGCGCTCTCCTAAACTACGTAGTATATGAGTAATACGACCCATGGCCGCCTCAACTTTTTCTTGCGCTACAGGGCGCTTTTGAAGGGCTTTAAAAAAGCTAGCGCGCAATTTTTGCTCATCAAAAGGCTCGCGGCTGCCCTGGCTTTTAATCACCAGCGGCATCACAAGTTCAGCCGTTTCAAAGGTGGAAAAGCGCTCTCCACAGGAGAGGCATTCACGACGCCTGCGAATCTGCCGCCCCTCGGCCGCTAGGCGCGAGTCATTGACCTTAGTTTCTTCATGGTTACAAAAGGGGCAATACATAACGGCACATGACCGGAAGGCTAAATCGCCTTAACTTACTTGGGTAAATTGATATACAGGAAAACGATGACACAGTTCTATGACCTGCGATCGTACAATTTCAATTGCAGCAGGTGCACCATCGGCATCTAGAACATCAGCAATCCAATCTGCCACTTGCTTTACCTCAACTTCACGAAAGCCACGAGTAGTGGCAGCGGGAGTGCCAATGCGCAATCCACTCGTGATCATTGGTGGCCGCGGATCATTAGGCACTGAATTCTTATTAACAGTAATGTGTGCCAGACCGAGTGCAGCATCAGCTTCTTTACCATTAATTTTCTTATCGGAAAGATCAATCAAGAACAAATGGTTGTCCGTACCACCTGAGACAATACGATAATCACGCTCTTGCATGCGCAAGGCCATGACACGAGCATTAGTTACGACTTGTTTTTGGTATTGCTTAAACTCAGGTTGTAGCGCCTCTAAGAAAGCCACTGCTTTTGCGGCGATGACATGCATCAAAGGCCCACCTTGAATACCAGGGAATACCAAAGAATTAAACTTCCTAGTGAGCTCATCATTAGTTCGCGCCAAAATTAAACCACCCCGAGGACCCCGCAGAGTTTTATGCGTAGTGGTAGTAACAACATCTGCGTAAGGAACTGGATTAGGGTAAACACCTGCAGCAACCAACCCCGCCACATGAGCCATATCAACCATAAGGTAGGCTCCAACCTTATCAGCAATAGCCCTGAAACGCGGAAAATCTAAAATACGTGAGTAGGCAGAAAATCCTGCAATAATTAACCGAGGTCTAACGTCAATGGCTTGGGCCTCAAGAGCGTCATAATCAATCTCACCATTATCCGCGCGAATACCGTATTGATGTGCCGTAAACAACTTGCCTGAGAAATTAACTTTGGCGCCATGGGTAAGATGGCCGCCGTGATCTAAGCTCATGCCTAAAATCGGATCACCAGCCTTGAGCAGGGCAAGATATACCGCCGTATTAGCTTGAGATCCAGAGTGGGGCTGAACATTAGCGTAGTCGGCGCCAAAGAGCTTTTTAGCTCTTTCAATAGCGAGCTGTTCTGGAATATCTACAAACTCGCAACCACCATAGTAACGTTTACCTGGATATCCTTCGGCGTATTTATTAGTGAGCACAGAACCTTGCGCTTCAAGCACACGAGGGCTAGCGTAGTTTTCTGAGGCAATTAACTCTATGTGATCTTCTTGACGACCGAGCTCAGCCACCATGGAAGCAGCGAGCTCTGGATCGAACTCCTCAATCGTCATTTCAGTTGAAAACATTAGCTAAGCCTCTAGTGAACACAGAGCAGAGAGAACGAATATTCTAACCGAATAGATGCTCAACGAGGGCATCACAACACGATGTATTAGTAACCAGCACCCCTTAAAGTTGACAAGTGCATGTACCAGAATATTGCTAGAGAGTTTATGCAGAGCGTGCATCTTGAACTCGGGTGAAGCACTAGCTACCCCTCCTCCACCCCCAACATCTCATTGTGATTCACAGCTTGCGATCTATTCTGTATAAAAATACAGCTTTGATCTAAACCACGATCACAGCCAAGGAGCATGACGAGCGATATAATAAAAAATGGCTCAATATATTTACACAATGAACCGCGTTGGCAAAATTGTTCCACCTAAACGTTACATTTTACGCGACATTAGTTTGTCATTTTTTCCTGGAGCAAAGATTGGAGTTCTCGGCTTAAATGGATCGGGGAAATCTACTCTGCTAAAAATTATGGCAGGAATCGATAATAATATAGAAGGTGAAGCCCGCCCCCAAGCGGGCATCCGAGTGGGCTACTTACCACAGGAACCCGAGCTTGATCCAAAGAATACTGTACGTCAAGAAGTCGTCCAAGGTATTGGAGGTATGTTTGCTAAGCTCGAACGTTTTAATTTGATCAGCGAACTATTTGCTGAACCTATGTCTGATGAAATGATGAATGATTTGCTCGAAGAGCAATCAAAATTGCAAGATGCTATTGATAGCGCCGGCGGCTGGGAGCTGGACCGAAAACTAGAGATTGCTGCTGACGCACTGCGTTTACCCCCCTGGGATTCGAGTATTGAACTTTTAAGCGGTGGTGAAAAACGTCGTGTTGCTCTGTGCCGCTTATTACTCTCCGCCCCAGATATGTTGCTCTTGGATGAGCCCACTAACCATTTAGATGCTGAATCTATTGCTTGGTTAGAAAAATACCTAGAGCAATATCCCAGCACCGTAATCGCAGTAACTCATGATCGTTATTTTTTAGATAACGTTGCAGAATGGATTTTAGAGCTTGACCGTGGCCATGGAATTCCCTATGAAGGTAACTACTCAAACTGGCTAGAACAAAAAAGTAAGCGCTTAGGACAAGAAGAACGCGAACAGCATTCATTAAAGAAAACTCTTGAGCGAGAATTAGAGTGGGTGCGTCAGAACCCAAAAGCGCGACAAGCCAAGAGCAAAGCGCGGATGCAACGCTATGAAGAACTAGCCTCTCGCGAGTTTCAAGAACGCAATGAGACCAATGAGATTTATATTCCACCCGGTGAACGTTTAGGCGATTTAGTCATCGAAGCTACCAATTTGCGGAAATCATTTGGCGATCGATTGCTGATTGATAATTTAAATTTCACCTTACCTCCAGGTGGGATCGTAGGAATTATTGGTCCTAACGGGGCAGGAAAAACAACCCTATTCCGCATGTTCACAGGCTTAGAGAAACCTGATGCGGGTGAACTGCGTTTTGGTCCCACCGTAAAACTTGCGCATGTAGATCAATCTCGCCACGCATTGAATGACAAAAATTCAGTGTGGCAAGAAATTTCCAGCGGCCTAGATATAATTAAAGTTGGTAACTATGAGACACCCTCGCGTGGATACGTGGGTCGATTTAATTTTAAAGGTACGCAGCAACAGCAACTCATTGGTGAGCTATCTGGCGGTGAACGTAACCGCGTGCACTTAGCTAAAGTGCTTAAATCTGGTAGCAATGTTTTACTGCTAGATGAACCAACCAATGATCTTGATGTAGAGACTCTGCGCGCTTTAGAGGAAGGCTTACTTGCTTACCCCGGGTGCGCAGTAGTGATCTCACATGATCGCTGGTTTCTAGATCGTATTGCGACACATATTTTGGCCTTTGAAGGCAATTCAGAGGTTGTTTGGTTTGAGGGTAATTATCAGGAATACACTGAAGATTACCGTAAACGTCGGGGCGAAGATGCGCTACAACCGCACCGAATCAGATACAAGCCACTGACTCGTTAAAAATTTAATCTAACCATACTCTCGCATTCTGAAAAAGACGCATCCAGCCTGAGTACTCTTCATGGTTATGCGCTCGCCATGACATTTGCACATTACGAAAGACACGCTCAGGATGCGGCATGGTGAGGGTGACCCGTCCATCTACATTACAAATCGCCGCAAGACCTTTAGGTGAGCCGTTGGGATTTGCAGGATAGGTGTTGGCGATGACTCCGGGACGCTCAACGTAACGTAATGCCACCGTACCAGATTGTTCACAGCGCTGAGATTGAGTCGCATCCAAAAACTCTGCGCGACCCTCGCCATGGGATACTGCGATAGGTAGCACTGAACCTTCCATACCAGAAAAGAACACTGATGGCGTAGGTAAAATTTCAACTAGGCTGGCGCGTCCCTCAAACTGCTCACCACGATTACGCACAAAGCGAGGCCAATGCGCTGTACCAGGGATGATAGGTGCGAGCTGCGCCATCATCTGACAACCATTACACACGCCCAAGGAAAATGTATCACTGCGCTCAAAAAATTTTGCGAACTGTGCACGCAGTGCTTCATTAAATAAAATAGAGTGCGCCCAGCCTCCTCCTGCGCCGAGCACATCCCCATAAGAGAAACCACCGCACGCTACCAACCCCTTAAAATCATCAAGGCGCTGTCGCTTTGCAATGAGGTCGGTCATATGTACATCGTAGGTATCAAAACCCGCGCGATCAAAAACTGCAGCCATCTCAGACTGGCTATTGACGCCTTGCTCACGTAGCACTGCTAAGCGGGGTCGCGTAGTTTTCACACTAAAGGGCAGCAAAATATAAGGTGCGGCAACATCTTGTGTCGCATCAAAAGTCAGCGCAACTTGTAAAGGGGCGGTTTGCATTGAGGTGCTCGAGAGAAACTCCTCTTCAGCACACTCAGGATCATCACGCAAACGCCGCATATGAAAAGAAGTCTCTGACCACTCGCGCTTAAGGACCTCCCAATCTTCATCAATAACGATGTTACCTAACGTTAAATCTTGGCTAGAGAGCACAATACGAGAGCTGCCGAACAGAGGCTTACCTATAACATTCGTGCAATGCCCCAACCCATGTGCAGCACAGATAGAAGTGACCGCTACAAGATCTGCTCGGCGCACCTGCAACACGACGCCCAGCTCTTCACAAAATAAGCCAGCAAGACCACCCTGAATCTGCAGCTCTATGCCGCAATGTGAAGCAAAAGCCATCTCAATCACTGCTATGGCTAAACCGCCATCTGAGCGATCATGATAAGCCAGCACATAATCTTTGGCACGCATCAGCGCCAGAACGTGAGCTAGGGAGCAGAGTAAAGCAGGATCATCTAAATCTGCCGGCGATTGGCCTAATTGCCCATAGACCTGCACTAGTGCTGAACCACCTATCCGATTTTTACCTTCGCCCAAATCAATACAAAGCAAAACAGTTTCACCAACATCACTACGTAATTGGGGGCTTTGAGTGCGGCGCACATCCGCAAGGGGAGCGAAAGCTGAAACAATTAAAGAAACTGGTGCCACGACTGAGCGGCTCTCCCCCAACTCACACCAAGCGCTGCGCATAGAGAGTGAATCCTTGCCTACAGGTATCGCGATACCCAGTGCAGGACAAAGCTGCTCCCCCACAGCGTGAACGGCAGCATATAAAGCCGCATCCTCGCCCGGCTCCCCACAAGCAGCCATCCAGTTAGCTGAAAGTTTGATGTTTCCCAGTACCGGAATATCTGCAGCCAAAATATTAGTAAGTGCTTCGCCCACCGCTAGGCGCGCTGCGGCGGGTGAAGATAACAAGGCCACCGGAGTACGTTCCCCCATAGCCATCGCCTCACCAGCGAGACCAAAATAGTCGGCTGTTGTAATAGCGCAATCCGCAACAGGAACTTGCCAAGGCCCTACCATTGGATCACGTGAAATCATGCCACCCACAGAACGATCACAGATGGTAATTAAAAATGTTTTATCAGCTACTGCAGGCAAATGCAGCACACGACGGATCGCCTCACGCGGATCAATTTGGTTCAAATTAAAAGGCATTAAGCGCGGCAGTAAACTTGTGACATTGCGTAACTTGCGGGGCGTCTTGCCAAGCAAAACTTCTATTGGCAAATCAACTGGCGTCTCCCCTAATAAGAAATCGCTGACTATCAAACGGCTATCATCAGTCAATGTACCGATCACTGAATACGGACAGCGCTCGCGAGCGCATAGTCTTCCAAATTTTTTGATCTCAGATGCTGCGACGATCAACACATAACGCTCTTGAGATTCATTGCACCAGAGTTCCATGGGGGACATCCCAGGCTCATCACTTAGTATCGCGCGAAGGTCAATGACTGCGCCCCGTGCACTGTGCGATACGGCCTCCGGCACAGCATTTGAGAGCCCCCCTGCGCCCACATCATGGATCAGTAATATGGGATTATTAACACCTAACTCCCAACAACGATCAATAACTTCTTGCGCCCGGCGCTGCATCTCAGGGTTGCTACGCTGCACAGAGGCAAAATCTAAATTTTCAGTAGAGTTGCCTGCTCCCAACGAGGAGGCTGCGCCACCGCCCAAGCCAATTAACATTGAAGGGCCACCCAGCACGACGACTTTAGCGCCGGGCGGGCAGTCGTGTTTTTCTATGTCGGGCCTTCGTATACTGCCTAAACCACCAGCAATCATGATCGGCTTGTGATAGCCGCGTACTCGACCTGGCACATCGTATGGAGCAGAAATTTCTAGGGTTCTAAAATAACCACAAATACCGGGGCGCCCAAATTCATTGTTGAAGGCGGCTGCTCCCAAAGGCCCATCCAGCATGATCTCTAATGCTGAGGCGATGCGCTCCGACTTACCTACATTAATTTGGACAGCAGGATTTTCCCAAGGCTGCTCAAACCCTGGAATATGCAAATTGGACACTGAGAAACCAACCAACCCTGCTTTGGGTTTTGAGCCGATACCGGTTGACCCTTCATCGCGGATTTCACCCCCCGAACCGGTTGCAGCTCCAGAAAATGGTGAAATAGCCGTCGGATGATTATGTGTTTCAACTTTCATCAAAATATCGATAGGCTCTATGCGCGCACCGTACAAATAGGTTTGCGGATCGGGGAACCAACGCGAACCCTGATCGACACCAGTAATCACCGAGGCGTTATCGCGATAGGCGCTACGCACATTCGCTGGCGATTTAGCATGCGTATTACGAATCATTGAAAACAAAGACTTCGGTTGTGCGAGGCCATTGATCAGCCAATCAGAATTAAATATCTTGTGGCGACAATGCTCTGAGTTTGCTTGTGCAAACATCATTAATTCAACATCACTCGGGTCGCGCTGCAAGTCAATAAACGTACTCAATAGATACTCAATCTCATCTGCTGAGAGCGCAAGGCCAAGCTCCTTATTAGCACATTCTAGAGCAGATTTACCGCCTCCCAAAGCAACACGCTGCAAGGGTCGCGGGGATTGATGCCTAAATAAAACACTCGCTGCTGCTGGGTCTTCAAAAACAGATTCTGTCATGCGATCGTGTATTAGAGGCAATAAGGCGGCACGTTGCGCGATACTCAAAGAGGTACCGATAAATGTATATTCGATTCCACGCTCAATACGCAACACAGCTTGTAAATTACAGACTTGTGCAATATCTGTGGCTTTGCTGGACCATGCAGACAACGTACCAGGACGAGGAGTCACCCAAAACTGAAGTGCTTGAACAACTGAGTAAAATTGATTCTCTACCTCAGCTTTAAGTAGGGTATTTAAAGCAGTTCGATCTTGTAGGCATAGAGTGTTTGCGCACTCAATCCAATAGATCCACTGCGCCTGAACTGCCATCAGATCTGGAGCCACGGCGCGTAGCCGTATAAGAAGTTTATTTATGCGAAAAATCGAAAGCGCGGGTGCGCCTCGAATAACGAGCATAGATTCGTATGCCCTACTTTTTAAAGCCATCGCCGGCCGGTGGGCTGTAAAGAGGCATAGGAAACTGAGTGACATTAGTGCCTTCGTAGGCACTAATTTTGCTCATGCCTTGTTTGCGCACCTCGTCAATTCGCAACACAGAATGCAAGGGCAAATAACTACGTTGAACTCCTTCAAATTCCGACTTAATGCGCTCCTCGCCTGGATCTAAGAGCACGCTAGAGCGCTCGCCAAAGACCAGATCTTCAATTTCAATGAAACCAAAGAGACTGCCATGACTGACTTTGCGTGCATAGATCTCATAGGTCTTACCCTGATTCACGAATAAAATTTTATAAATCTGATTTGTAGACATAGCGTACGTATTTTTGAGACCCGTTAATTGAAGCGAAACTGGCGGAGAAGGTGGGATTCGAACCCACGTGCCGGAATTACCCGACCATCCGATTTCGAATCGGCGCCGTTGTGACCGCTTCGGTACCTCTCCGACTCAGCTATTATACAGAGGATGCACAAAGTAACGTTATTTGCAGCCCTGTTTTTGGTTGCCTGTGTACCAAAGCCACCTGAAAATAGAGTTTTGAACGAGATCCGTACACGCGGCTCCTTACGTGTGGTCACTATAAACGCACCAACAACCTTTTTTCTGGGGGCGCATGGTGCACAAGGTTTTGAATATGAACTGGCAAAACGATTTGCGAATGAGCTTGGGGTGACCCTACAAATTGTCACCGTACAAGATCATACTGGGTTGCGTGCAGCCCTAAATGCAGGACAGGCAGATATTGCCGCAGCTCAACTGAGCTACGATGCCAATTGGAAACGTGTAGGCCTCGCATCAAAAGCTTATGGCAGTTCGCCCCTATACTGGATTTATCAGTTGGGGGATCAACAGCCACACAACTTTGCAGAACTTAAAAAACTACGTATCGTCGTAACTCAAGACAGCTCCGAAGCCACACAACTCCAGCAGCAATATGCACAGGGCTCGATGCCACACTTAATTTTGCTACCCAGCGGAATGGGTCGCACCCCAATAGAACTAGTAGAAACAAACCGCGCAGACATCACATTAATGGACGGCTATGACTATGCCTTCGCCAAAGGCCTGCACCGTAACACCGACATCGCATTTGCAATGCCAAAACCGCGAGCGCTAAATTGGATCATACGCAATGATGGTCAGGATTTATTACGCATGGTCGATGTCTTTTTAGACAATGAACGCAGCCAGGGTAGAATTCCAAAATTACAACAATCGATGCTTACACCACCCACGCGACTTCCCATGCTCACAGCACGTCAAATGAATACAGACATAGAGCTCTTGTTACCCGATCTGCAACTATTTTTTGAGGAAGCATCCATTCAAACAGGTATTGATTGGCGTTTAATAGCAGCTGTTGCTTATCAAGAATCACGCTGGAACCCTGAAGCGATCTCTCCCGATGGCGCCCAAGGACTGATGATGTTGATGCCTGAAACCGCTAAATCTTTGGAGGTCATAAACCCCCTTGACCCACACGAAAGTATTTTAGCTGGAGCACGTTATTTAGCTAAAATTATGAAGCAAATGCCCTCGCGTATAACAGAACCGGATCGCAGTTGGTTCGCGATTGCCTCTTATAATATGGGCTACGGACACATCGAGGATGCACGAGTACTTACACAGCAACAAGGTGGCGATCCAGATGCGTGGATTGATGTGCGCGAGCGTCTTACCCTACTCTCGGAAGAGTTTTGGTATTCACAAACGCAGAAGGGCTATGCACGCGGCTGGGAAACTAAATTAATGGTAGATCGTACCCAGCAATATATACACTTGTTAAAATTAAATACTGCAAATCTGGATCAGACTAGTGTTGAAACCTCAGCAATCATACGAGCAGATCGCCAGGTACCTGCACCGTAGTAGCACGCAATAAGCACCGCACCCACGATAGCTGAGATAGTAAAGCTCCACCAGGCCCCATCGGCGCCCCAATGTTCAATGCTATAAAAAGCAAGGGGCATACGCACAAACAACATGGCGATTGCCAAAATTATAAGCGGAGCAAACACTGCGCCCGCTGCGCGCACGACACCAGATAGCACCATAGTGACTCCAAAGAGTGGGAAAGACCACAATACAATCTGATTTAAGTGTACTGCTATAGGTAGTGAAGCGCTGTTCTCGGGTAAAAATAAACCAATAGCATGAATATCGAAAAGGAAGATAAGGAGAACTGGTATTCCAGTGAACAAAAAGTTAAGTAATACTGCCATATATGTAATTTCAGTCACACGATTCCAAAGATTAGCGCCAATATTTTGTGCGGCCATTGAAGAAACAGCCACCCCCAGCGCCAATGCAGGCATTTGCACATAGTTCCAAAGTTGCATATCTGCAGCAAATGCAGCAGCAGTATCGCTACCAAAACGATTGACCACACTCATAAAAAGAACCATGCTCGATGAGAGCACAATCATTTGAAGACCCATTGGTATACCTTTGGTGATCATACTACGCATGATGTTCCAATCAATGCGCAGTAAATAAAACTCACCCGCATGTAAAGCAAGTGGGTTTTTGGTTTTATAAATATGGCGAACCATGGCCACCAAACTGAAACTGGTGCCAATTAATGTCGCTAAAGCAGAGCCAGCGATACCAAAGGCAGGGATGGGCCCGATGCCAAATATTAGGATTGGGTTTAAAATAATATCAAGGCCGACTGACATTAATAGATATTTTAATGGTGTCTTGGAGTCGCCTGCACCACGTAATGCGGAATTAATAAAGAAAAAAGCGTAGGACGGAAGCAGCGAAACAAACATCACGCTTAAATATTCAACACCGAAACGAAGGGCATCTGGAGGGGTGTCCATCCAACCTAGAATTACAGGACTTAGGAAAAATCCACAGACTGAAAGAACTAAAGACAGAAAGAAGAAAAATGTTGCACTGGTGCCTACTACACGCTTGGCCTCAGCCATATTTTTAGCGCCTACATTTTGTGCTATTAAAATAGTAGACGCGGTGGTAATACCAAACACTGCCCCAAGCAGCAGGAACATAACAATATTGGCGTTATTAGTCGCTGCGAGCGCTGCAGTGCCCAAATACTTACCAATCCAAATAGCATTAATCGATCCGTTAATGGACTGCATTATGTTGCCGATGAGAATAGGCAATGCAAATGCAAATAACGTCTTAGGAATCGAACCGGTAGTGAGCGACATCTTCGATTTCATAAGCGGCGACTAGCGAAAAAATGACTCAGTAGTTTACCGCATTCTGCAGCTAAGACACCGCCGAATACGTCTACTTTGTGGTTCATTTCAGGTAAAGTAAATACATTAGTGATACTACCCGCCGCGCCCCCCTTAAGGTCCCACGCACCAAAGACCAAGCGCTCCACTCTTGCGTGAACAATAGCACTAGCGCACATAATACAAGGCTCTAGAGTTACATACAGAGTAGTTGTGCTCAACCTGTAATCTTTAATGTATAAGCCCGCTGCACGAAGAGCTTTGATTTCAGCATGTGCAGTAGGATCATGATCAGTGATCGGACAATTATATCCCAGACCAATAATCTCTGTCCCTCTAACCAAGACCGCACCCACTGGCACCTCCCCTTTATGAGAAGCTGACTCAGCAAGTGAAATAGCTTTGCGCATGAAATCCAGATCAGTGGGCAGCATATTACTTATTTTAATTATTCCCACTCAATCGTGGCAGGCGGTTTGCCTGATATATCGTAGACAACACGGGAGATGCCACAAACTTCATTGACGATCCTACGTGATACAAGATCTAGGAAATCATAGGGTAAACGGGCCCATTGCGCGGTCATGAAATCAATAGTTTCCACAGCACGCAGCGCTATCACATAGTCATATCGACGACCATCACCCATCACACCCACTGAACGCACGGGTAAAAATACTGCAAACGCTTGGCTGGTCTTATTATAGAGATCATGACGACGGAGCTCTTCAATAAAAATATGATCTGCAGCGCGCAGTAGCTCGGCGTGTTCTTCTTTTACTTCCCCCAAAATTCGGACCGCTAAACCAGGTCCAGGAAAAGGGTGGCGATAGACCATCTCGTGTGGCAATCCAAGTACAAGCCCAATTTTTCGCACTTCATCTTTAAATAATTCACGAAGTGGCTCTACTAACTGCATACGCATATTTGCAGGTAAACCTCCTACATTATGATGTGATTTAATGACGTGTGCCTTACCTGCTTTATTGCCCGCAGACTCTATAACATCAGGATAAATAGTGCCTTGGGCGAGGAAATCAACAGCTTCAATACTTTTAGCTTCTTCATCAAATACTTCTACAAAAATTCGGCCAATAATTTTTCTTTTCTCTTCAGGGTCAGTGACGCCAGCCAAAGCCCCTAGGAAGCGAGCTGCAGCATCAACGCGCATCACGCGCACACCTAAGTTATCTGCAAATATCTTCATAACCTGATCGCCTTCATGTAGGCGCAACAAACCATGATCTACAAATACGCACACCAATTGATCCCCGATCGCGCGATGCAAAAGAGCGGCCACCACAGAGGAGTCCACGCCACCGGATAAGCCTAATAATACTTTGCCACTACCGACCTGAGAATGAACCCGCGCGATGGCATCATCAATAATACTGTCTGCATTCCACAACGTAGCGCAGTTGCATATCTCGCACACAAAGCGCTCAAGCATGGCAGCACCAGCTTGAGTGTGGGTCACTTCTGGATGGAACTGTACCGCAAAGAAACGGCGCGATTCATCAGCCATAGCTGCGATTGGCGCCCCCTTGCTAGAAGCAACTATGGAAAATCCTTTAGGCAAAGACTCAACTTTATCGCTGTGACTCATCCATACATCAAATAATGGCTGATCCGAAGCGTTACGCCGCTCGCTCAATCCTTCAAAAAGCGAGCAATTAGCCACCTGAGCCAATTCCGCATAACCAAATTCACGGTGCTTAGAACTAACAACACGCCCACCTAATTGAGCTGCCATAGTCTGCATGCCATAGCATATACCGAGCACCGGCACGCCTAAATCAAAGACGGCTTGTGGCGCATGAGGAGGCCTGCCCTCAGTAACCGACTCAGGTCCGCCTGAGAGAATAATGCCACGCGCACTGAACGCCCGAACTTGTTCATCACTGATATCCCAAGGATGAATTTCACAATAAACGCCACTCTCGCGAACGCGTCGAGCAATCAACTGAGTGTATTGAGCCCCAAAATCAAGAATTAAAATTCGATCAGCATGGATGCTCATGCTTTAGGAGACTCGGTAATTAGGTGATTCCTTAGTAATCGTCACATCATGCACATGTGATTCACGCACGCCAGCAGCTGTGACGCGCACAAAGCTAGACCGAGTACGCATCTGCTCAATATTTTGACTACCTGTATAACCCATCGCAGCGCGCAAACCTCCTGCTAACTGATGCAAGATGCCAACAACGCTCCCTTTGTAAAGTACGCGCCCTTCAATACCTTCTGGGACTAGTTTTTCAAGCTCTGTAGTGGTGTCTTGAAAGTAACGATCACTAGAACCGTGCCGTTCAGCCATCGCACCTAAAGATCCCATACCGCGATAACTTTTGTAGCTCGCGCCTTGAAACAACTCAACCTCACCAGGAGACTCTTCGGTGCCAGCGAACATACCACCGATCATTACTGTATGAGCACCGGCAGCCAAAGCTTTAGCCAAGTCCCCAGAATAACGCACACCCCCATCGGCAATCAGAGGTACGCCGCTTGCTTTTAAAGCCCGAGCAACATTAGAAATTGCAGAGATTTGTGGCACACCGACACCGGCCACAATGCGGGTTGTGCAGATAGAACCGGGGCCAATGCCAACCTTCAAGCCATCAGCGCCAGCTTTAATGAGATCAAGGGCAGCTTCTGCGGTTACAATATTTCCGGCAATAATTTGTAAATTACCAAATCTGTCTTTAATGCGCTCAACCATCTGAATCACACTGTGCGAATGCCCGTGTGAAGTGTCAACGACGACCACATCCACGCTTGCTTCACACAAAGCAGCAACGCGATCAAGGCTGTCCGGTGATGTACCCACCGCAGCACCCACCCGCAAGCGACCGCTTTCATCTTTACAGGCACGAGGACGCTCTGTTGCTTTTTGTATGTCTTTAACGGTAATCATGCCTTTTAGCTCAAAGCCTGGACTGACCACCAATATTTTCTCAATACGATGCTTATTGAATAAACTCAGCACTTCATCACGCGGAGCGTTTTCACGCACCGTCACTAAACGCTCCTGTGGAGTCATCACACTAGCAACTAAAGCATCGAGATTAGTTTGAAATCGCAGGTCTCGACTGGTCACGATACCAACCACCTGATGTCCACGAACCACAGGCATACCTGAAATGCCACGTGCTTTAGTGATCTCAAGCACTTGGCGAATGGTGGCATCAGGAGTCACTGTAATTGGATCGACCACGACCCCACTTTCAAATTTTTTGACCCGTGTGACTTCTCGTGCTTGTGCCTCAATTGTCATGCTTTTATGCACAATTCCAATACCTCCCTCTTGGGCCATGGCAATGGCAAGACGAGCTTCGGTGACGGTATCCATTGCCGCACTAACCACGGGTAAATTTAAACGGATCCCTCGGGTGAGTTGAGTGGCTACATCGACCTCGCGCGGTAGCACTTCCGAATAACCCGGCACCAATAGCACGTCATCAAAGGTGAGTGCTTCTTCAAGGATTCTCATAAGGGGGTCCGTCCAGAAGGTTTTGGACAGCACATTCTACGCCGCTGCTTAAAGGCGGTAAACTTAGAATCCTAACTAAAGCGTTATGAGCCTATATTCTTGACACTCCGCCCCAAATTACCCCTTCAGTCCAACGATCGTACCAAGACCGAACGCGATATTTATAGCGTTGGCCGCTTAAACCGCGAAGTTCGCCAGTTATTGGATCACGGCATGCCTGTGGTGTGGATCGAGGCAGAAATCTCCAATTTTTCGCGTCCCGGATCTGGGCACTGGTACTTTTCTTTAAAAGACAGCGACGCTCAGGTGCGTTGCGCCATGTTTCGCGCCCGAAATGCTCTAACTCGCTTTACCCCAGTCGACGGACAACTCGTGCTGGTACGGGCAAAAGTGGGCTTGTACGAGCCCCGGGGTGAGTTCCAATTAGTGGTGGAACATATAGAAGACTCAGGCGTTGGGGCACTTCGACGCGAATACGAACGCCTACGCGAGCAATTAGACGCTGAAGGTTTATTTGCACCAGAATTTAAACGGAAGTTACCCCCTGTGCCGCAATGCATCGGTGTCATCACATCTCCCACTGGAGCTGCAATTCAAGATATCTTAAACATTTTAGCTCGGCGTTTTCCCGCAGTGCGAGTATTGATTTACGCAACCGCTGTACAGGGCAAAGCAGCGGTACCACAAATATTAGAGGCCATTTCTTTAGCTAGCGTACGCCAAGAGTGCGATGTTTTAATTGTCGCTCGTGGTGGTGGTTCTATTGAAGATCTTTGGGCCTTCAATGATGAAAGTGTAGCGCGCGCACTGCGTGCTGCTCCCATGCCTGTAGTTACTGGTATTGGCCACGAAATTGATTTTACGATTGCAGATTTTGTTGCAGATTTACGAGCACCCACACCCTCAGGAGCAGCCGAACTTGTCGTCCCTGATAGTGCTGCATGGCTCAATACCTTAAATCGTTTAGCTGTACGATTCGCGCAAAGCACGCAACGACATTTGCAGCGTGAACAACAAAAATTAGACAACTTGCAACACCGCTTACAACACAGCCACCCTGGACAAAAATTACGCCAAGGGGCACAGCGCTTGGATGAACTAGAGCAACGCTTAGCTAGCGTAGTACAGTTGTGCCTCTCTCAAGGCCGCTTAAGTGCGCAGCACCTTGCCGCACGTCTTTCACAATCCTCTCCAGTAATGCAGTTACACCGCTTAGTGCAACGACAGGCTGCACAAGATTCGCGCTTGCACGAGTCATTAGCACGCCTTTTGAATACCCTACAACAGCAATTAGCGCTCGCTGGGCGTGCGCTACATGCAGTGAGCCCATTGGCTACACTGAAGCGGGGCTTTGCTATTGTGACCACGGCCGATGGTGGTGTTCTGCGCGATGCGAGTGAGTTATATCCGCAAGATATAATAAATGCGCGCTTAGATCGCGGTAGTGTGCGCGCAAGAGTAATAGAAATAACTCCAGTATTGCCGAATAAAATATAGGAACTATTGATGCTATTTAAAAAATTGGCCCAAGTGAGTTCGTTAGTTCTGAGCCTCTTACTGTATTCGAATGCAGCCGCAAAGAATTTACCTACTCAGAGCGTGATTCCTGGTGGTATAATTCTGATACCAATTAAGGACGCCGCGCAAAAAAACACACCCCAGGTATTTTTTTCAGGGCGGAGAGCCATGGTATTACGAAATACCAATGAGTGGATTGCGGTAGTGGGCATCCCCTTAGATCAACAGACAGGCACTGCAGCAGTGGAAATCCAATTAGGCACTCACACCCGCACACATAGCTTTAATATTTCAGGAAAAACCTACACAACACAAAAACTCAACGTTGCACCAAAACAAGTGGATCTATCGTCTGAAGATTTAGCCCGTGTAGAACGGGAACAACCAAAGATTCGTGCTGCGATGGCAACTTTTAGCGAGCACGAGCCCTTAGATCTTCAGCTTGTGCAGCCGGTCAAAGGTCCCCGCTCTAGTTCTTATGGTCTGAGACGTGTATTTAATGGTCAAGCGCGCAACCCACACACGGGTATGGATATCGCTGCACCTACTGGCACACCGATTTACACCCCCTTAACGGGTCGTGTTGTAGATGCTGGAAACTATTTTTTTAATGGCAACACGGTAATCATTGACCATGGTCAGGGTCTGGTATCCATGTACTGCCACTTGAATAGCATTACAGTTCTCGTTGGTGCTGTTTTGAATACAGGCGATAAATTGGGCGAAGTCGGGGCCACAGGCCGCGTCACCGGCCCACATTTACATTGGGGCGTAGCGCTTAATCATGCTTTCGTCGACCCCGTGCTTTTTCTCGAGAGGCCTTCGGTCGCGCCCTAGCACGTGCAAATGGATTCTTATCTGTACGAAATTCCACCGCGACAGGTGAAGCAAATAAATCAAATTCGCGACGAAATACGTTAGCTAAAAACCGCGTGTAAGACTCCGGCACATTCTCAGTCTGATTGCCGTGAATAATAATACGCGGTGGATTACGGCCCCCTTGATGCGCATAACGCAACTTAATGCGGCGCCCACGGACGATAGGCGGTTGGTGCTGTACAATTGCGCGCTCTAAAGCTTTAGTGAGCTTAGGGGTTGGAATTTCTGTCATAGCTGCGTCATAGGCACGAATTGTTGCTTTGACAATTTCACCCACGCCAGTGCCGTGACGCGCTGATATAAAATGAACTGGTGCATAAGGAACAAAGTCGAGTTTAAGTTCCAACTGGCGACGAATATCATCCCGCTGCCCAGTAGGAATACCATCCCATTTATTGATGGCAATTAATAACGCACGACCACGCTGCAATGCGATGCCTAATATACTTGCATCTTGCTCACCGATACTATCGTGCGCATCAACCATAAAAATAACGACGTGCGCAGTATCAATGGCTTGCAGTGTACGTGCAACGCTTAAGCGCTCTACGCCATCTTCAACTTTTCCACGGCGTCGGATGCCTGCGGTATCAATAAAAATAAATTCTCGTTCATCACGTGAGAATGGAACAAAAATACTATCACGTGTTGTACCGGATGTTTCACTGACAATCACACGTTCTTCACCAATTAAACGATTAACTAAAGTGGACTTGCCCACATTGGGGCGGCCAATCACTGCGATACGAATTGCACCGGTATTCCCTGGAGCGCCATCGTCATCAGCCAAAGAAAAGCCAGCCAAGACATGCTCCATCATCTCGCGGCAACCATCACCGTGCGCTGAGGCAATAGCAAGAGGCTCACTTAAGCCGAGCGAATGAAAATCAGCTGAAGCAGTAGCCGGATCTAAGCCCTCTGCTTTATTTACCGCCAAAAATACCGGCTTACCTGAGCGCCTTAATTCGCGCGCAACAAAATGATCTTGCGGCGTGAGCCCCGCACGCGCATCAGCCATAAAAATTAAAACATCGGCTTCTGCCACTGCACGCTCAGTTTGTAAGCGCATCGGAGCTTCAAGACCCGAGGGATGTTCGACTAAACCACCGGTGTCAACGACCACATAGGGAATGGGACCAAGTTTACCGTAACCGTATTGGCGATCGCGCGTAACGCCGGGCATATCGGCCACCAAAGCATCACGGGTGCCAGTTAAACGATTGAACAGCGTCGACTTTCCCACATTGGGGCGTCCCACCAGCACAACAACAGGGAGCATGGCGAGCGCCTCTAAAAATTATGAACGGGGTCGGAAGGCAGTGACGTGTCCTTCGTCATCCTGCAACACCAGAACGCCTTCAGAGACGACTGGGGCATTGCTCACTCGACCACTAGATTTAGTGCGCGCAACAAAGACTCCATTACTCGCATCAACCCAATGAATAATACCTTCAAAATCTGCGATGGCAACATATGTTCCAACCACCGAAGGCGCTGAGAGACTACGTAGTTTCAACGCATCTTGGCGCCAGACTTCAATACCGCTACGTCGACGCAATGCGATAAGAGCACCGTCTGTTCCTGAAACATAGACTAGGTCGTCATCCACTGCAAGGCCGCGATAGCTTGAAATTTCTCGCGACCACCATGTTTGTCCAGAGTTTAAGTCAAGCATCGTTACTCGCCCCTGAAAGCCTGCGACTAATACATCAGCCCCTGCAATACGTACTGCAGAATCGATATCGACTAAGCGTTCTAATTCAGTACGACCCCGCGCCGGTGAAACCAAAGACTCCCAAAGAATAGCACCAGTTTGCGCCTCAACAGCGAGCACTCGACCATTATCGAACCCTGCAATCGCAGCATTACCAACAATTACCGGTGCAGCAGTACCACGCAACGTTAAACGCGGAATTTGTTGCTCTTCGCGCCAGAGCTCATGGCCATCGGTAAGATCCAGGCCCACAAGGCGACCATCTACGGTTCGTACTACAACAGCGCTATCCCCAACCGCAGGGGCCGCCAAAACTTCGCCGGCTACAAAAGCCTTCCAACGTGTAGTGCCCGTTGAGAGCTCTAATGCAATCACTTCACCCTTAGAGCTCCCCACCACTACCAAAGAATTGCCTACCCCAGGTCCACCTGATAAAGAAGCTTTAGTGGTGCTGCGCCAAAGTTGTTTGCCATCATTTAAACGTAGTGCAAAGACATCACCAGCGTAACCAGCAACATAGACAATTGAATCGCTCACAGCAGGGGCAAGACCTAAACGCATAACGGGCTTAGTACCGCCGATGGTAGTGCTCCACAAACGCTGCACAGACAAGGATTCGCGAAAGTTAACTAACTTTGCAGGCTGCTCAATATCTTTATTCTTTGAGCAAGCCCCTAGGAACGCTAACAAAATAAAGCTTAAAATTTTTATGGTTGGAGACTTGCTCATGTTATACCTATGCGTTACTTGATACCGTCGGCACTTAAATCAGCTATTTTTAGTTCAAGACCCGCAATATCAATGCCAACTATGCCGCCCGTCTCAGTAACAGCTTTCTGCGCCGCACGCCAGGCAACCAGAGCGCCACTGCGATCGCCTTTAGAGAGTAAGGCATCACCACGCACCTCATCGAAGCGTGAGGCAAAAGCGCCAGGACTGCCAGCGCTCAATGTTGCCAAAGTCGCATCTGCGTTACCTTGTGCTAATTGCACGCGAGCTAAACGAAAACGTGCAACTAGCTTTAACTCCGAATCTTTGCTGTTATTCATGACTCGAGTCAGACGCTCATTCGCCGCACCCAGTTCATTGACATCCACCAAAGCACGGGCAGCTGCTAAATCTGCTTGATCTGCATAAGCTGATGAGCCGTATTCAGCTCGCAACTGATCTGCTAAAACAAAAGCCGCCTTGCGATCGCCTTTCTCTAAGGTTTGAAGCATTTGTTCATAAGAAGCGCTTGCAGCTTGCGCATGTTGCTCAACACGCTGCTCCCACCATCGCCAGCCGGCTAAAGCAGTCAAACCAAGTAATACACCAGCCAACATCCAAGGTCCGTTTTCACGTACCCATTGTTTGACCCGTTCCCATTGTTCTTGTTCGTTATAGTAATCGTCATCCACGGCCATGATCTCCTTGGCGCTGCTTAAACCAGTGTGCAACGGTTTGAGGGGCCGTTGCGAGAGAAGTTTCAATAACGGTTGCAGCTTCTGTTCCAAGCTGTTCGACGGTTTCACGTAAGGGCTTTAACTGCACCACACCGCGGTTGAGCTCATCCTCACCTAACACAAGCGCTAAGCGAGCACCGCTCCGATCAGCGCGTCGAAACTGCGCTTTAAAATTACCCCCTCCGAGATTTAGCTCGACGCGCTTACCAGGCAAAGCGGCACGCAATTGCTCCGCCAAGCTTAAAGCCACCCGTACAGCCGCTTGGCCCTGAACTGCTAGGTAAATATCCGCACACCCTAGAGGCGGCGCACTCGCAGTTTGCTCAATCAAGGCCACCACACGCTCCACGCCCATAGCAAACCCAATCGCAGGGGTAGATTCACCACCGAGTTGGGTAATAAGCCCATCGTAGCGCCCACCGGAGCACACTGCATCTTGGGCTCCGAGCGCATCAGTAGTCCACTCAAACACGGTGCGCGAATAGTAATCCAGACCGCGTACTAAGCGCGGATTAATTTGATAGGCAATGCCAAGCGCCTCAAGCATGCGCTGCAACTCCACAAAATGTGCAGCTGATTCAGCATCAAGATAATCAGGCAATAAGGGTGCGCCGGATATTAAGCTCTGCAAGCTCGAATTTTTACTATCTAGAATCCGTAGTGGATTACCTTCAAGCCTACGCTGACTATCTGCATCCAGCTCTGCGTAGTGGGTACGAAAATAATCTGTAAGTGCAGCACGATATTCGCGCCGCGCTTCTGCTGTACCCAAAGAATTAATATGTAGCGTCAAATTAGTCAAACCTAAGCGGTGCCAAAATTTAGTAGTTAACGCAATAAGCTCAGCATCGATATCCGGACCTACAAAGCCAATGGCTTCGATATCAATTTGGTGAAACTGCCGAAAGCGTCCCTGCTGAGGTTTCTCGTGGCGAAACATTGGACCGACGCACCAAATTTTATGCCGTGCGCCACGCAACATACCATTTGAGATCAATGCGCGCACCATACCAGCGGTCGCCTCGGGCCGAAGAGTCAAACGCTCACCGCCTTTATCTTCGAAGCTGTACATTTCTTTTTCAACGACATCGGTATATTCACCGATCGCGCGTTTAAAAAGATCCGTCTGCTCAACGAGTGGAACGCGCATTTCTGCGTAAGCATAGGCGTGCAGCAACTCACGTGCGGTGGCTTCTAGAAATTGCCAAGCTGCAATTTGTGTGGGCAACACATCGTTCATGCCCCGCACTGGCTGAATTAAATTTGGACTCGTCATGATGATTTCAAAGAGCCTGTAGGGTACCGTCTTTTTTAATTATAAAATGCGCCACGCTGCCTGTGACTGCAGCCTCTGGCACGATAACAGGACGATTAGAGACGCTGAGCGTAGCGATATCCATCCGACCGATCAACACGCGCAGCGGTGCTAAGCCACTCAAGGCTAATTTAACATTTGCGCGCAGGAGATCGTAATAAAGCCGCTTGCCAATCGCATCAGTCACCTCCACCCAACAATCACCGCTGACCTCGACTGACAGAGGCACAAAGTCTGGTCTAGCACCGGCACCTGCAACCGATACATTGGTTTCAGGCAGGGTAACGACCGAGGGTGCTATTGCAACTGGCATGTTCTCAGTTGTAGAGATGACTGGAACTGAGGTAGACGCAATATCAGTTGTAGACGCTGCGAATAACGGCACTTCTTCAGAGAGGCTGGGTGAAGCTGAAGGGCTACCAAACGGTTGTACAAACCACAAGAGAGCAAAAAGTACCAGCGCACCATAACCAAGCAAAGCAAGCAGTTGGCGCGGTAGGGCAGTCTTGGACCGCAAGAAAGGTGATGATAACAAGGTCAAATCGGGGAAGCTTTGGCTTTGAATCAAAGCCCATTGCGCAGATAGCGCTTCTACGGGCGCACCAACTAAGTTTGCATAGCGACGCAAATGAGCGCGCACAAACACGGGCGCACCGAGCTTCTCAAAGCAATTGGCCTCAAGAGCTTCAATCATGAAAAGATCGCAACACATCTGCGAAGCGATATCCTCTTTACTGAACTTGCACAGCTCGCGGGCGCGCATAAGCTGGCTACCGATACTCTGGTCAAGCTCAGACTTGTCCGCTAGTTTCGCTACATCTTCGTTCATTGAAGTGCCGCGCCAATAAGCTTATCGCTTAAACGCACACGAATACGATCTTTGACACGGCCAGCTAATTGGCCACAAGCGGCATCAATATCATCTCCACGCGTACGTCGAATTGTGGCCATGAGACCACGCTTAATTAGCTCATCTTTAAAACGCAAGATGACCGGTACAGATGAACATCGATATGCAGTGCCTGGAAATCGATTAAAAGGAATTAGATTAATCTTTGCTGGACGATTCTTTAGTAGAGCAGCTAATTGCCGCGCTTGTTCAATTTTATCATTTACGCCCTCAAGCATGACATATTCAAAAGTTACACTGCGCCCATTCTGCTCATCAATATAATGCCAACAAGCCTCTAATAATTCACTAATTGGGTGCTTGCGATTGATAGGTACAAGCTCGTTGCGAAGAGCATCATCTGGAGCATGCAAAGAAACCGCCAAAGCACAGTTAACCTCTTTGGCAAGATTATAAATTTGCGGCACGAGGCCTGAAGTCGACAGCGTAACGCGACGACGCGAAATATCAAACCCAAAATCATCCAGCATGATGCGCACTGCGGGAACCACATTGCGAAAATTAGCCAAAGGCTCGCCCATTCCCATTAGCACGACGTTAGTGATAATACGAGCCCCCCCTGGTTCTGCACCAAGCTCGCGGTTCGCTAACCAGACTTGCCCTACAATCTCGGCAGTGGTCAGATTGCGATTAAACCCTTGTTGTCCGGTGGAGCAAAAAGAACAATCAAGAGCGCAACCCACTTGCGAAGAAATGCACAAAGTACCTCGATCAATTTCTGGGATAAACACCATTTCGAAAGCTTGCGCAGCATCTGCCTTTAGCAACCACTTCCGTGTGCCATCACTCGAATCATGCCGCGAAACAATCTGTGGAGTGCGAATTTCTGCGCGAGTAGTTAATTGATCGCGAAAGTCGCGCGCCAGATCGCTCATAGAATCAAAGTTACCTTCACCTCGCTTGTATATCCAACTCATCAGTTGGCGTGCACGAAAAGGCTTACTGCCTAACGAGGCAACAAACGCTTCCATCCCAGGTCTTTCAAGCCCAAGTAAGTTAACGCGTGCCTCGAGGGTAGCTTCAGTCATATACCAATTAGAAATTAAAATGACTCAGCCGCGCGAGCAAAGCTCAGTGCTACGAAAAAAATATGCAACCTCCTGTGCGGCTGTTTCAGCGCCGTCGGAACCGTGCACGGTATTAGCTTCAATGCTTTGCGCAAGATCTGCGCGGATAGTCCCAAGGTCAGCTTTCTTAGGATCCGTAGCGCCCATGAGCTCACGATTTTTAGAAATAGCGTTATCACCTTCAAGCACTTGAATCATCACAGGCGCGCTTGTCATAGATTTTACTAAATCATTAAAGAATGGACGCGTGCGATGTACTCCATAAAAACCTTCAGCATCTGCTTGCGAGAGGTGCACCATGCGGGCAGCAACAATACGCAGACCAGCTTGCTCAAAACGATGGAAAATATCGCCAATGAGAT
>SHZO01000014.1 GCA_009692285.1 Gammaproteobacteria bacterium
AGCTTTTAGTAATTCTACCAAGCTGATGTGCAGCGGAATCGCCAATTAACTTTCCAAGTTCTTCTTCAAGATCTGGACGCAGCAGCATGATTAGTTCGCGAAACTCCTGCAGTATATTTGCATCACCGCGTACTTTGACAGCACCAGTTTGTAAAAGTATTTCAGGGTTCTTTCCTGTGAGAGCCATTAAATTTACAACGCTGCCTGAAATTTCGACTTCACATGCTCCGTTGGGTGTAAATCCTAAAGCAATAGAGTGTCCTAGAGACTCTATTACAATCTGAAAATCTAAGCCATCGACGGAAATCTGTAGTCGTTTTCCTTTCAATTCAGCACATATTTTTCGCGCACGGGGAGAAGCGGAAAGATTGTAATTAAATAAATTTTCTAGGGTGGCACTAATCATAAAAACGAAAGTAATTAATAACGAAAGCCGCGGTGTACGGCAACAATCCCGCCAGCTAGATTATGGTAGCGGCAATCTTCGAAACCTATATCTTGCAACATACTAAGCAGTGTTTCCTGCTTAGGATGTTTGCGTATAGATTCAGCAAGATAACGGTAGCTTTCAGAATCTTGCGCGATCAATTGACCAAGTATAGGTAGAAATTTAAATGAATAGCCATCGTATAGCGTTTTGAGTACTGAGCTGACAGGTTGTGAAAACTCTAAGATAATAAGCTGCCCACCGGGTTTGAGCACGCGCCGCATAGACTTTAGTGCAGCTAGTTTATCTGTGACATTGCGTAACCCAAAGCCAATAGTGACACAATCAAAGCTCGACTCTGCAAAGGGCAAACACTCAGCATTCGCTTGTACATAGTGCACGCCTTGCACCCGCGCTGAGTCAATCAATCGGTCGCGACCTTTGGTTAGCATCGCGTCATTAATATCTGAGAGCACAACTATGCCTTGTTCTCCAACCTGGGTTAGCAGACCTTGAGTTAGATCACCCGTACCTCCAGCAACATCCAAGGCACTTTGGCCCGGGCGCAAATGGGTTTGTGAGAGCGCAAATTGTTTCCACAGTCGGTGCAGACCTGCTGACATCAGATCATTCATCAAGTCATATTTAGGTGCGACTGAATCAAACACGCCGCGTACCCGCTGTGCTTTTTCATTCCATGGCACATTTTTAAAGCCGAAGTGGGTGGTTTTTGGCTCTTGGTGCGCCGACATGTTTAAACTCCGTATAGAAGCACTATTGTACCGTTTTAAATCTTTAGTACTTTAGCCAGATATATTGTCCAAAGCATATCGCGCGTTTGACCCAGTTCTCGTAGGTACTTCCAACTGAATAGCCCGCTGTCGTGGCCATCGTCGAATACCAAGCGAATAGCGTACTGCCCAACTGGTTCAATTCGTTCGATTTGTACGGATTGTTTACCAAGTACGAGCGTTTCTTGCCCTGGACCATGGCCTTTTACTTCCGCAGAGGGGGAATGCACGCGTAGAAACTCAAAAGATAGCTCGTAAGGAGGCTCTTCATCAAAGGCAACCTCCAGAATGCGTGATTGACGTCTTAGGCGAATGAGGCTCGGTGAAGAGTCAGTGTTTGGCGGAGTGTCATTCATATTGCGGAACAGTTTAATACCATTGTTAAATTGGCGCTCGAGCTCCGACTCGCCTACACTTATGCGCAAGTTTTAACCGGTGGAGTGGATAATGGGTAAAGGAGACAGCAGAAGCCGTCGCGGTAAGATCTATAAGGGCTCTTTCGGGAAGGTACGCCCAAAAGATCCAGAGCGCGCGAAGAAAGATACCGTTAAGAAAGATCCCGTGAAGATTAATTTGATTAAGAAGGTAGTCCCTAAAAAAAAGTAAAACCATAGAGGGTTTTTTAGTGCGTAGCAAGAGTCTTAACTCAGCGCGCAAATACTGCTGCATCTATTAACAGCGTTATTAACTCAATGAATAAAGCCATCGTAACGATCGGTAATATAAATCTTCGCGAGGGGTTGGAAGCAGGATTTATTTTAAGATTCACTGCAAAGTGGATCCTTTAGCTGATTTATATCGAACGACTAGTTCAAGTGCGCTAAGGGTTAATGGTGGGAGTGTCGCGTTACTTTGACCCATTGGCGTAATGCGTTCGCCCCAACGTAGCAGATGGGCGCAAAAAGTTAAGCCGGCGCCAAAAGCCGGCATCAATAATAGCGATCCTGCCTGTATACGTTGGGCTTCTAAGGCTTCGCATAAGGCTACTGGCACTGTCGCAGCAGACATGTTGCCATAGCGCTGTACGTTTACAAAGACACGCTCCATTGGAATTTGAGCCCGCTTTGCAACATATTCAATGATTCGTAGATTCGCTTGATGTGGAATAACCAAATCAATTTCTTCTGGCTTGAGTGTAGCGCGACGTAGTACGTCTTCACATGCTGAGCCCATGCCCATTACCGCTTTTTTAAAAATATCTTGGCCTTCAAATTGCCAGGAAGTATCACCTAACAAACGGCCTTGATGTAGATAGTTACCACCCATACCGTGAATTCGCAAAATTTCACGAGAATCCCCATAGCAACCTAATTTTTCTAATAAGACACCTTCCTCACGATTACTTGCTTGCAGGACTACCGCAGCGGCACCATCTCCAAAGAGAATCGCTACATTTCGGTCGCTCCAGTCCATATAGGGTGATATTAATTCACCACCTACCACGAGTGCGGTACGCACTACTCCGCTGCGAATCATGGCCGTTGCAGTGGAGAGACCATAGAGAAAACTGGTGCAGGCTGTATTGATATCCATAGCCGCGCAGCCATTGGCACCTAGTCTTTGTTGTAAGCCTGAGGCCATGTTGGGGCACTGATCATCGTGTGTAGTTGTGCCGAAAATAATTAGGTCAATATCTTTCCCTGCTAAGCCCGCACAAGCAAGTGCTTGTGCAGAGGCAACATAGGCCATATCTGCTAAAGAACAATGTGCAATGCGACGTGTGCTAATGCCTGTGCGCGAGGTGATCCATTCATCTGATGTATCTAAGAATGTGGCAATATCCGCGTTACTTAGAATAGCCGGCGGTAAACATTTTCCCCAACCGATTATACCAGCGCTAAGCATGCTCTAAATACTCCCCAATACTTCCAGTGAGACTCGTTCTCCAGATTCGAAAGCACCCTCCATGCCGCGTGAGCCCACGGCGGTATGTTCGCCGCAGAAAAATAAACGTTTATGTGGTTTAGCAATAGATGCGCGCAGCTCGGATACTTGCCCCGGTTGAAAAATAGCCCAATCACCAGCTGCAAAGGGGTCTGCATTCCACGAGTGCATCCTCGCTATATTAATTAATCCTTTTGCAGCCGGCCTCAGTTTTTCGAACTCTGAAATAATTAATTTCTTTGCTTCCTCTGATTTAAAACGATCAATGAATAATCCATTTAATCCACGGCACCAGACCGTAAGACTTGTAATTTCCACATCAGATTTTCCTGAGCGCTGTGCTAAAACTGTACCCAGCGGGCCATTAGTCCACATACTCGGTGAGAGTCCATCAGCTTCCCAGAATGGCTTTTTTGGAACAATATGAAATTGAGTAATTGGGATATATCCTAAAGTTTTAATAGCCTTAAGTTGCATAGCCTCCGGGAGTGGATTGATAGCTACATGACGTAATGTTGAGAAAGGCATCGAGCATACAACTGCTTTTGCTCGATATGTTTTCCCATCATTACAAGTTACTTTAGCGCTTTCATCTCTCACATCTATTGCAGTTACGCACTTATCTTGCAGAATATCTCCTTTAATATTATTAGCCATAGCAATCGGTAAGTTCTGATTTCCATCTTTAAATACACCGACTAATAATTTAGATTTTTCGCTGCGGTTTACGGCTTGCCAATATTCAGTAAAAGCCATCTGTAAAAATGATACATCATATGAGTGTGTACCATAAGAGAGGTTGGTATTAAATCCCAGATGAATCATCGCATCAGTGGCGCCTTTTGAAGCTAAAAATTCATGCATAGAAATATCATGTTTAAAATACTTCGCGTCATACCAATTTTCCAAGTCACGAAATGGCATGTGCTTCTTGATCATTTCTCCAGACCAAGCCCAGGGAAGCAATCTTTTCATTTCTGGGGTGAAAGGGTTTTTAGCATGGCTCTCCCAATCTTTTGGAATGATATGTTCGCCATCTATAAAAAGCTCTTGTGCTAAAGGTTTACCTAGGATCCGCGGTGCAATATTTACTATTTCAACTTTGTGTTTACTGGCCGCTGCAATACATCTTCCATAGGCATTAGCAATACTATTGCCTCCCACTTCTGGATGCCCTGGCAAATCAAAGAGTGTAAAGACACGCCCTCCGACTCGCTTGCGCCCCTCGAGGATTAAAACTTTGAGGCCGTTTTCTTCTAACGTCAGCGCAGTTTCTAAACCGGAAAGGCCTGCGCCGATGACGATTACATCGATCTCGCCTGACCCTGCTGAGTACGCTTGTGTACTGATACTTGCGAGCGCCGCGCTGGCAGCAGAAGAGACGACAAATGCACGGCGTGAGATTGACATGAAATAACTCCAGTAAGGTGCATCCTAGTTATACTGGGTGCGGATTGGCAGTTTAAATAGTTTTCATAGCTTCAAACATTAATATTTTTTAATAAGAACTGCTACCTCCATCTACCGTTAGGCTGCTACCGGTGATATGTGCTGTAAGGGGTGAAGCTAGGTAGAGCACATGTTGCGCAACTTCCTCTGCCGTGGCTAAGCGACGTAAAGAGCTCCTGCTTATAAATTTTTGTTCTGCCTCAGCAGTGCTAATCCCCTCGCGTGTAGCCGTAGCTTGCATGAGATTCTGCCAGCGTGGCGAGTGGACTGGCCCTGGGTTCACGGCATTGATCACCACGCCATGCGGGCCTAATTCCTTAGCAAGTCCGCGGATAATTGCTAGTAATGCTGCATTGGCAGCCGCACCAGGAAGCATGCGTGGCTCAGGCTGGGCGGCAGAGTTACCCACAATTACTACGATACGACCTTTGCGCTGGGCAATCATAAAGGGACTAACCGCGCGCAGTGTGCGGATGGTGCCAAAAAGTTTTACCTCTAAGTTTCGTTGCCATGCGGCATCGTCAATTTCCCAAAATAGACCGCCTTGTGCCGCGCCCGCGGCTGCGATCAGTACATCAATTGACCCAAGTTGATGTGCTGCTTCAGCGATCGCCGCGTCAGTGCAATGGGCCTGCGTGAGATCACATTTAATTAATATATTGCGAGTTGCACCTAGGTTTTTGAGTTCATCAAGTAAGGGAGTGCACTTTTCAGGCTCTCGCACTAGTAAAGCTAATCGGGCACCTTGCATTGCAAGCTGTCTTGCTACCGCCGTCCCGAGGATGCCATTGGCGCCAGTGAGCACGACATTACTATTTTTAAATAAAGTTGACATATATCATTGGAGGACTATGATAAGGTTTATAGTAGAAATACTAACAGGTTATAAATACGGCGCACTATTGCTATCAGTTACTAGATCTAAAAATATGATGCGTATTAATTTATTAATCAGCGTCTTAACCGCTAGTTTAACCTTAGCCAGTTGTGGAGGTGGAGGTGGCGGCGGTGGCTCGAGTACTTTTAATAATCCCTTTATTAGCGCGACAGTACTCTCTAAAGTTGAAGCCTTTAAGTTTTTAAATCAAGCTACTTTTGGTGCTACAGAGGCTGAAGCTTCGCGCTTGATTGCCTTAGGTGATACGAATACCGCATATGCGCGTTGGCTTGATTTAGAGTTTTTAAAACCTGCCTCCCTTATTCTTCCAACAGTAGAGGCGGCTTTTCCCAATCCAATACCTACCGGTTTTAATGTGTCAGGCGTACAAGCAACGCGCCTAGAAAAATGGTTTGATAATGCTTTGCATGGAAATGATCAATTACGGCAGCGCGTTGCTTTCGCACTATCTGAAATTTTAGTAGTTTCACAAGTGGGAGCATTGCAAAACTTTCCAAGTGCTACTGCTGATTATCACGATACTTTAGCTCGGGGTGCTTTTAGTAACTTTCGTACGCTCTTAGAAGAAGTGTCTCTACACCCAGCAATGGGGCTCTATCTTAATATGTTGGGCAATCAAAAAACCTTAACGGGGACAAATTTACGTCCTGATGAAAACTATGCCCGCGAACTCATGCAGCTCTTCACCATTGGGGTGGCCCAAATTAATATTGATGGTAGTGTGAAAACTGATGCTGCCGGCTTGCCATTACCTAGTTATGAGCAAAATGTAGTGGAAGGTTTTGCGCGCGCCTTTACTGGCTGGAATTGGGCATGCCCTACCACCCGAACGAATTGTATATTCACCAATACTATCGGCCAATTTATTCCTGTTGAAGGCTATAACCAAATTAAGCCTATACAGCAGTATGTGCCGCAGCATGAAACAGGGACAAAGCAACTATTAAACTACAACGGCGTTTCGTTATCTGGAGGTCTCCTGCCAGCTAATCAAACTGGCCTTAAAGATTTACAAGATGCTTTAGATAATATTTTTAATCATCCTAATGTAGGCCCATTTATATCTAAGCAGCTGATAAAAAAACTAGTTACGAGCAACCCTTCGCCAGCTTATATTCAAAGAGTTTCTGAAAAATTTAATAATGATGGTACTGGCCGGCGTGGCAACCTAGAGGCTGTAGTACGCGCTATTTTGCTTGACACAGAAGCGCGTAGTACATCTACTGGCAGCAGCGCTGCCGCAGCTGGAAAAATCAAAGAACCACTTTTACGCCTTACCCAGTTTTGGCGTGCTTATTCTGCTACTTCGGCTAGTGGAAAGATGGGAGCATCGCGTAATTTTTCTGGTGGTACGGTGAATGTATTGGGCCAAGCAACTGGAGTTTCGCCTTCGGTGTTTAATTTTTTTAGCCCAGACTTTGCGCCAATTGGTGAAATTTCTGATTCTGGTCGTGTGGCACCTGAGATGGAGCTAGCCACAGAATATTTAAATACCCAGCTTATAAACTTTTTTTGGATAACGGCGATCGCACGGACTCAGTTGCAGGCAGCTACTTTGAATTCTGATGATATGTATATCAACACAACCGAAGAGTTTTTTTTAGCAGCCGATTCAGAAGCGCTAATTAATCGAGTTGCCGAAAAATTACTGGGCGGCACAACACAAATGTCAGCGGTATTAAAAAGCCAAGCTAAAGCGCAGATTGAGCGTACTGTGATTCCAGCGACTAATCCAACAACTGCAATAGCTACGCGTACAGCTGATGCAATTTACTTTGTGGCGATCTCCGCTCAGTTTGCCGTGAGCACTCCTCCATGAATAAACAACGCCGTCGTTTTTTGAGAGCTGCTGTTGCTGGGGGCGCGGCCTATGCATTTGGCCGCACTCCAGATACGGTTTATGCGCAGGTTGCAGGCACTAGTGGGTTCGGTGATTACAAGGCCTTGGTATGTTTGTTTTTATTTGGTGGTAATGACTCTTGGAATATGTTTGTCCCTACGAGCACGGCTGAATACAACGCGTATTCCAAATCTCGTGCCGGGGGCACTACGGGCAGTATTGCCATTGAGCGTGCTGCGCTATTACCAGTGACACTTCCAGGACAAAAAGCGGGAGATTTAACCTACGGGTTTCATCCGAGCATGACAGGTGCACGCACCTTATTTCAAACCGGGAAGCTTGCAGTGTTGCCAAATATTGGGCCACTGATACAACCTACTACCAAAGCCCAATATCAAGCGGCTAAGACATCCGGTTTTAATTTACCCCCGAATTTATTTTCACATAATGACCAGGTCGATCAGTGGCACAGTCTGCGTGGCAAGGGTGTTCTGCGTTCAGGTTGGGGTGGGCGTATTAACGATGTACTTAATACACAATTAGGGGGCCAGCAACTTTCTTTAAATGTTTCTCTCGCAGGACAAACATATTTTCAAGCAGGTGCTATCGCCTCACCTTATGTAATGGGGACTTCTGGTGCCTCAGCCTTTTCAGGTTTTAGTACAAGTGGAATAGGACTAGCACGACGTAATGCATTTGAATCGGTATTAGCTAGCAGTGCCAGTTCAACGAGCAATTCTATTTATGAGCGGGCATTAGCACGCTCGCAACAGCGCGCTGTAACTTATGCTGATCGCGTCAATGCAGCACTAGCTGGGGCATATAATTTTACTGCATTACCTAGTACTGGCACTACACTCAGTCCGCTTGCGACTCAATTGCGTACCGTAGCTAAAATGATTTCTGCTCGCAGATCTCTATCAATGTCGCGCCAAGTGTTCTTTGTTTCTACGGGTGGTTTTGATACACATGATTTTTTAGTAGATGAACAGCCTGGTTTGTTAGGTAACGTTAGTAGCTCTATCAAATCCTTTTATGATGCCTTAACAGAAATTGGCATGGATAACAGCGTGACGTTATTTACGCATTCTGACTTTGGCCGCACGCTAATTTCTAACGGTGATGGTTCTGATCATGGTTGGGGTGGTGTGCAATTAGTCGCTGGTGGTGCTGTGCGTGGCGGTCAGCTTTATGGACAATACCCTCTTTTAGAATATGGGGGAGTGCAAGATGTTGGATCAGGACGCTTAATTCCTACTACTTCGGCTGATCAATATGCCGCAACACTTGCTACATGGTTCGGCGTACAAGATTCGGATCTAGTTAAAGTAGCACCCAGTATTGGTAATTTTGCCCAACGTAATCTGGGTTTTATGGTCTAAGCAAGATTTTTAGAGCTCCTTTTTTTACGGGCTCTAGGGTGTGATTGATCATACACATGCGCTAAGTGTTGAAAGTCTAAATGCGTATAAATTTGAGTAGTCGAAATATCGGCATGTCCTAATAGCTCTTGTACGCCGCGTAAATCTTGGCTTGACTCTAATAGATGTGAGGCAAAAGAGTGGCGAAATAAATGTGGATGTACATGCATGGGCAATCCTTGTATACGTGCCCATCGTGCAACGCGGGCTTGAATGGCGCGTGGACCTACTCGGGTCCCCGCACGACACACAAAGAGCGCGCTTTCTTTAACATCGACCCATTCGGTGCGTGCGTTAAGCCAAGCTAGGAGTGCTTCATGAGATTTGCGTCCAATAGGTAAGATGCGGGTTTTATTGCCTTTACCAGTCACTCGTACAGTTCTATCCGGAAGATCAATATCACTGAGATTTAATGCGATCAGTTCTGCTAAGCGTAAGCCGGAGGAATAAAATAATTCCATAATGGCTCTATCGCGTAGTGCTAAAGGGTCTTTGCCTGGGATCTCTAATAAGCGGCTCATTTGATCGACATCAATGGTGTGAGGTAGGCGACGTTTAACTTTAGGTGCACGAACCTCGACGCCAGAGTTATGCGTGAGCACCTGTTCGCGCTGTAAGTAACATAAAAAACTACGTATTGCTGATAGCCTGCGCTGTACGCTACGTGGAGCTAACCCACCTGCGTATGAGCGCGCTGCAAAAATTCGTAAATGCTGACTGTCTAGGCTTGGCCAGTCTAAGATCTTTTGAGCTTCACACCAATTACGCAAAGCAGTAAGTTCACGTAAGTAACTTAAATAAGTATGTGGAGAAAGACGCCGTTCACTACGGAGGTGCACGGCAAAGCGCCCAATCCACTCAAGTGATTCCGGTGTCACGCCAGAGGCTCAACACCACAGCGCGCGAGTGTTGCGGCAATCATCTCGCTAATACGAGTTAAGAATTCTGTACTCATACCTGGATTAAATCTTGCCGTATCGGCACTTGCTAGCGCTAGCAGCCCTCGGCTGCAACTCTCACCAATGGGGAGCAATACTAGCGAACCAATTTCTAATGATTCACTACCGAAGAGAAATTCTCTTTGGTTCGCACTAATTTGTCCGCAGCGCGGGATGCCTAAACTTAAGAGCGGAGAAAAAATTTGTAAAGAGAGCTCTGGCAACAAAAAACGTATCAGCTTAATATTAAAATCATCGCGCATTGATGTTTCAATTTGCTGCACTGTATCTGCGAGTGTTTTTACACTCAGCAAACGAATGGTTAGTTTTTGAATCTTTTCCGTTAGCAAGTCGTTTTCACGTGCCACACGTATAAATTCAGATAATCTTTCACGGTTTTCATTTTGACGTTCACGTAAGACTTTAACTTGCTTCTCCACTAAAGAAACAGTGCTTATGCCGCTGCTATGTGGCACTTGCAGCTTCTCTAGTAGATGAGAGTGCCTCTCAAAAAAATCTAAATGAGTGGCTAGAAATTTTTCGACATCTAAAGCACTGGTCATAAATGCCAACTCCTAAATCGTCACTTCACCTTGGTAGGCAAGCTCTGCGGGGCCACTCATCCAAAGATGCTGCGTGCCACCTTGCCATTTCAGAGTGAGGGATCCACCGGGTAATGTCAGTATGACCTCAGGCCCAAAATGGCCTGCTTGAAAGCCCGCCGCCATGGCAGCACAGGCACCGGTGCCACAAGCTAAAGTTTCACCCACACCACGTTCAAAAACCCGTAGTCGCCCATGCTTTGAATCTACTACTTCTAAAAAACCAACGTTCACACGATTAGGAAAATCTGTGTGTGACTCTAAAGTAGCTCCAAGGGTCGATACGGGGGCTTGTTCAACGGATGGGACAAATATAACGATATGCGGATTACCGATTGAGACCGCTGTATAGTCTATTGATTGATCTGCTACGGTTAAGTCGGCGACAACATGTGGCACTCCCATATCTATGGATACTTGGTTGTATGCACCGAAAACTGCCGTCACATAGCCGCTCATGCATTCAAGTTTTAGAGGGGTACTTGATTTGGCACGGCCCTTAAGTCGTAACCATTGCGCGATGCAGCGTGCTCCGTTACCGCATTGCTCAACTTCGCTCCCATCCGCATTGAAAATACGATAAAAGGCGATAGCCTCATCGTTGCGTGTCGGACTAATAACTAACGCTTGATCGAAGCCAATGCCAGTATGCCGATTGGATAACTTTTTAAACTGCGCAGTAGTTGGTATGAGTGAAGGCTCAGTAATTTCGAAAACAATAAAATCATTGCCAAGTCCATGCATCTTATCAAAAATAATTTTTTTTAAACCTTGAGTCATTTATCTTTTAAAGAGCGCTTGTTTTAAACGGTGGACTGCAGAGATATCTTCGTCACCAAAGCCTTGAGTAATGAGTTCCTCATATTCACATAGCATTTCTTCCACTGTCGGCAGCGCGACACCATGGGCAGCAGCCATCTCTCTACAGATGCGTAAATCTTTCTCATGCAAGCGTACTTTAAAACCTGCAGGGTATGCGCCACGAATCATGTTTGGTGCGCGATTGACGAAGTACCAAGATGAGCCTGCGCCTTGACCTAAAGTTTCAACTAGACTCTCGAGAGGTAAGTTTTGCGCGCGCGCAAAGGCCATCGCTTCACTCACAGCACGAATAATTCCAGCACACATAATTTGATTAGTGGCTTTAGCCGATTGGCCTGCGCCGCTCGGGCCAAAGTGAGTTACGGCACGACCCATCGCGGCCAGTATAGGTTTAGCTCGCTCAAAGGCGGATACTTCACCACCACACATGATAGCAAGAGCAGCATTTTTAGCGCCTTCTGTGCCACCACTGACAGGGCAATCTAAAAAATCGATCTTGTGTTGTGACAGTATTGCTGCTGCGCTACGCGCACTGTCTGCACTGATGGTTGAACAATCGATAACTAAGGCATTACGAGGCATGCTAGGAGCGATCAAACTAATCAGAGCCAACACATCTTGATCTGCGGAGACGCACAATACGAGGACCTCACACTCTGTTGCCAGTGCAATAGGTGTTGCTGCATTGATGCAGCCTAGTTCCTGGGCCAGTGCACTAGATTTATTGGCGGTACGGTTCCAAACGCCATGCAGGAACCCTGCTTTGTGTAGATTACGCGCCATGGGAATTCCCATGGCGCCTAAGCCTATTAACCCTGTTTTCATAACCCTATGTTAACAGGGTGCTTATATTAACTGGCGCAGCGAGTAGTCTCAGTTAGTGTAAGCGCGTTCGTTGTGCTCACTGGTATCTAGACCTTCACGTTCAGATTCTTCTGGTACACGAAGACCCACTAGTGAATCTGCAGCTTTGAAGGCAATAAATGCTGCGATAGCAGACCATAGAACCGTTACCCCTACGGCTTTTACTTGGATCAGCATCTGAGTAGGGATAGAGTTTGAACCGACGCTGACTGTGACCCAGTCCGTGACTAAACCTGGGCCACCCAGCACTTGAGTGTTGAAGATACCAGTGAGCAGAGCGCCGAGAATGCCACCCAAACCATGCACACCAAAGACATCTAGTGAATCATCGGCTTTCAGTAATTTTTTAAGTCCGGTGACTCCCCAGAGACACACCACGCCGGCAATTAAACCAATAGCCAAACCGCCCATGATGCCAACGTTACCTGCCGCCGGGGTGATGGCCACTAAGCCAGCTACAGCACCTGAGGCGGCTCCCAACATGGATGGGTGACCTTTGAGAATCCATTCAGCAGCAGACCAACTTACTACAGCTCCTGCGGTGGCTAAGAAAGTATTGAGAAAGGCAAGGGCTGCAGAGTTGCCTGCTTCAAGAGCAGAGCCGGCATTAAAACCAAACCAACCTACCCACAGTAACGAGGCGCCGATCATGGTGTGCACAAGATTATGGGGTGGCATGGACTCGCGACCGTAGCCTACGCGTTTGCCTACCATGAAAGCACCAACTAAGCCTGCAACACCCGCATTGATATGCACCACAGTCCCACCGGCGAAATCTAGCGCCCCCCACTGCCAAATCAATCCGGCCTTGCGATTCATGGAGTCAATGACAGCAGCACTACTATAGGCATCGGGTCCCATCCAGTACCACACCATATGTGCGATAGGTAGGTAACTAATTGTGAACCAGATCACCATGAAAATTAATACAGCAGAGAAACGCATGCGCTCTGCGAAAGCACCTACGATTAAGCAGCAGGTGATTGCAGCAAAAGTACCCTGAAACGCCACAAATAAAAGTTCTGGAATATAAACGCCCTTACTGAAAGTAGCCGCCAAGGAAAAGCTACCAGCATATGAATCAAAAGTTCCATTTAAGAATAAACGCTTGGTACCACCAATAAATGGCGCTAGTGTGCCACTGCCTTCGGTGAAGGCCAATGAATAACCGTACAAACACCATAACACCACAATTAATGAAAAGCCGACCATAATTTGCATCAGGACTGAAAGTACGTTCTTGGTACGCACTAAGCCACCGTAAAACAATGCTAAACCAGGGATCGTCATTAAGATAACGAGCAAGGTAGAAACCATCATCCACGCGTTATCACCTTTGTTTGGTATGGGTACATTTTGTGCTAGCGCTAGTGTGGGAGTAAGCGCAACCAAGCCGGTGGCTATAAGCATTGTGTAAAAACTTTTGTTATTCATTAAAAAATTCTCCTTACTAATCTAAAAAACTTGTTTTAGGGTGCTGAAATTTCCATTTCACCGCTACGAATCCGGACTAAATTTTCAATACCGCTTATTAAAATTCTACCATTGCTTATTTTAGCCCTAGGCACGACGCTGACAATCCTCTCGATTAGGGGGTCGAGTCTATTCGGGTCGAGGATGACTTCTAATTTGAAGGGTCGGACAAAGGTGGTAATTCGTTTCATAAAGCTATTCTGTTAATTGGGGGGCTAAAAATCACAATGAGCTAATCTGTTTTGTGCGGAGCTCTTCCCGTTTGCCGCGGTGGGTCCTAAACTTAGTATTGTAGTTTCCGTGCCAGAGTTGAATTTCATTAATAGCGCAGGATTTCAGTTTTTTGTTTGGGCACAGCATATTTACGCACTGTTTTGGCGCTAGAGTTTTTTTTCAGCAACAATTGAGGGCAATATGAACTTTAAGATTGATGATCTAGCGCGTCGTTTAATTGAAAATATGCCGCCAGCTTTGCGTGGGATCCAGGGAGACCTGGAAGCAAATTTCCGCTCGGTATTACGCGCCAATCTCAGCAAGCTCGATTTAGTCGCTCGAGATGAATTTCTCGCTCAAACTAAAGTTCTCCAGCGTGCGCAGGCTCAATTAGAGTCTTTGCAAAGACGCCTGGTAGATCTTGAAGCACGGATGCCAGCACCGCCAAAGTTGTGAGGTTCATCCTTGAGAAAATGGGAGGACTACCTCTGATCAATTCTTATGTTTTAAACCAGAAATTATAGAGTGCTGTCACTCTCAGTGATGCGTCTTAGATTCTAGCTTGCGATGGATAGATCGCTTAACAGACGAATACTTCTTATTGCAGAATAAATAGCGCAGAAATTTTTAATTGAATTACTGTGCGAGTTTAACCATGTGATCGATTGCACTTTTAATTAACTCGTCAGAGAGATCCGCTCGACCCCCTTTGGCAGGCATTACGCCATCTTTGCCTTGGTAGCCCAAGAGCGCATGCTGATAGAGTGTGGCCTTGCCTTGTGCGATGCGCGGTGACCACAGTTCTTTGCTACCTGATTTAGGTGCTCCACCAATGCCTGCGTCATGACACACACTGCAGACGGCTTCATAAGTACTTATACCGTCGGTGGGCACGGCAAGTACGGGCATGGGCGCGCCAGCAATGGCCGCAATTGTGAGTGAAGTATTGTCATTCCCAGCGACCGCTATACGGGCGGGAGACTGAATGCGTTCAGCGACCTTTTGCACATTACGCGGGTCATTTGCAAGGTACGTGAGTTGGGTGTTTTGCCCGACGCTACGTGAGAGCGCAAAAAGCAAAATTGCCGTCACTATTAAGATGCCAAGCACTAAGCTGAAAATATTAAAGAAATGAGAGTCGTTCTTGCTCACGGGTACATCCAAAAAACGCTGTTGTAGGGATTTATTATAACCGTTGCATTGTGTGCAACCAATCTGTGCACCACAAGAATTAATGGCTCACCAAACTTTATATTTACCTTAAAATCAATCGAGCTCAGTAATATCTGCTGAATGCGCATCGAAGTGCTATCTGAGCAGGTAAATTTTCAATTCAATCTAAACTAGGGTAGGGGCATGCGCTCTATCTCAATTATGCAGGGGTGTACGCAAAAAAGGCGTACCTTACGAGGTTTTTAAGATGAGGTCATGCACTTGTTTATGTAATTTTCTTTTTTTAATCCAACAGAAGGTACTGGGCTACTCGAAAAAAAGCATGCCATCCATGCAGGAAATACTTTGCTTGTGTGTAATCACACTTTAAGCAATCTGAATCATGGATCGTAATATACGCATAGCGATTATTGGTGCAGGCCTATGTGGCTTGAGCACTGCGCTGGCTTTGGCGCGCCTTGGTTTTCGACAGATACAGATCTTTGAGCGCAGCCCCTCATTAGGGGAAGTAGGCGCTGGGTTGACTTTAGGTCCAAACGCAACGCGTGCGCTGATTGGTTTAGGATTGGGTGATGCTTTGCAGCAGAGCTGCGATGAACCTCATGCCGGGATTACGCGCCATTGGAAAACAGGTGCAGTATTAATGCGCAGTGCTCGTGGTTCCGTGATCCGAGAGCATTACGGCGCGCCTTATTATCAAATTCATCGTGCCGATATGCTTGATATTTTAGTACAAGCAATAGCAAAGAATTCAGCAATTAATATTAAAATGGGCATGGGGCTGCTCGCAACAGAGGAGAATGCACAAGGCGCAGTACTCATTTTTTCTGACAGACAAAAGTTTTCAGCAGATATTGTCATCGGTTGTGACGGACTTAAATCTTCGGTAAGCGAAAGTCTATTTGGCGCAACTGCAGCTAACTTCAGTGGTTATGTCGCCTGGCGCGCCCTAGTACCCGCAGCCGCCTTTAGCGCGCGTCTTGAACCTCCGGCACAATTATTTATTGGTATTGAGCGTCTGTTCATGCGCTATTTAGTGCGTCATGGCGAGTTAATTAACATAGTAGCAATTGCACGTGCCCAAGGCTGGGATGAAGAAGGCTGGATGCTGCCCTCCACAGTAGAAGAGCTACGTGCACAATATTTTGGTTGGCATGAGGATATTTTACACACCATAAATTTAGTCCCCGTAGAGCAATGTTTTAAATGGGCTATTCATGTTCGTGAAGCAATTCCTACTTGGTACACTAATGCAATCGTTTTAGCCGGAGATGCGGCCCATCCTATGGTTCCATTTATGGGCATGGGAGCCTCAACCGCCATTGAAGATGCTGTCGTACTGGCTCGTGCGCTAGCTTTGCATGAAGACCGAGCTACCGCATTTCTTGCATATCAAACCGCACGACATACTCGCGCTAGTTTTATACAAGCACAATCTGCTCAACGAGGCCTGCGGTTGATGTCTGCAGATCCGGATTCTTATGGCGCCGAACGTGAGATGTCTGAGGATTCTTTAGGCTTGTTTGCTTATGACGCTTTTAGCGCTTGATTAAGTGGCTAATGGTGCTCCAGAGGCGAATTACGTTTAAAAACGCTCATATTCAAAGAATTAAAATACGTGAAAACCGTTTTTGTTTCGGGTCGTTACAGCGTGCTACATGTTGATCCCGATCATGGGAAGCCCCAGGCCGATCACCAATTCAAATAGCGCGCCCGACAAGATTCGAACTTGTGACCCCTGCCTTCGGAGGGCAGTACTCTATCCAGCTGAGCTACGGGCGCGTTTATTTATTATAGCCAACCACGGCGTTTAAAAATTAGATAAGGCACTACTGCGGAGAGGCCCATCACGCCTACGGCACTCCAAAAGCCCCATACAGTATTAGCCATAGGTATATGGCTAAAATTCATTCCAAAAATAGCGCCAATGACAGAGGGCGGCAGCAAGAATACGGTAACTACTGAAAAAATCTTCAGAATATTGTTTTGATCGATGCTGACCATACCTAAAGTAGCATCGAGCATAAACTGAACTTTATTTCCGACAAAGTTAACATGGTCACTCATTTGAGCTACATCGCGCGAGAGGCTCTGCAAGCGGTTACGTACTTCGTTATTCATTTGTGGATGAGTGGCTTGCTGCAAAAAAACCAACATCCGACCGAAGCTGGCGAGTGTTTCACGCGCTTTCGAATTTAAATCTCCATTCCGACCTATGCGCTCTAAGATCATTCTAAAGTTTTGCGTAGGGCGTCGCCTTCCACGCGCAGGAGGCGTGAAAACTTCCGAAGATAATGCATCGATATCACTCCCGACACGTTCGAGCACATCGGCAATACGATTAACGATAGCTTCAACTAGCCCTGCTAAAATCGCTGGGGCGCTATTGCAGTGACCAGAGTGGCGCTCTGCATAGGAGATGTAACGCCGGAAGGGAAGCGGGTCTACATATCGGTTAGTAACTAATCGATCATTAGTGAGAATAAATGTAATTTGGTTACTTTCCGGATGTTCCGTGTCGACCTTAGTGACCATAGTGGCGGTCATGTAGAGCACGCCATTTTCTTCATAGAGGCGGTTAGAGGTTTCAATCTCGCGCATTTCTTCGCGCGTTGGCACATCAATTGCTAAGAATTTTTCAACTTTTAATTCTTCTTCTATCGTAGGCTCGAGGAGGTCTAGCCACAGCGCTTCTTGGGGCAATATAGAAGTCAACAGTATTTCACTACCACGCAGTCCTTGCCCATCCGGTTGGAATGCGTTGATCACGAAATTGGCTTATCTGCGCGTTTCAGCAGCCGCGAGATCATTAATTAGTGCGACAAGTTCACGTTGTCCACCTGCCTTTGCAACATCGGTCGTGTACTTTCCATTGACAATGACATAAGGGGTGCCTTCCACACGATAACGCTGCACGAGTTCGTCGGCTTGGCGTAGTTTCGTAGACACCCACATTGAATTAAAAGCATCGGTATAGCTCGCAGCATCGATACCGTTTTCTTTGGCCCACTCAACTTGCAACTCTAGGGTGCTTGCTTCATCGCGCCCAATCAGAGGGTTATTTTTGCGGAATACGCTATCGAAGACACGTGTGTGTAAATCTTCGCGCTTTAAGGCGAGTAAGGTGTAATACAAGCGAGCATGTAAACGCGCTGGGGCATTCCAAGTCACAGGCAAACGAACAAGTTCTATGTTGGCGGGCTTATTTTTTTTCCAACTATCAATAAAAGGCTCGAGCTCGTAACAGTGTGAGCAGCCGTACCAAAATACTTCCACTACCTCAACTTTGCCTGGTGCGGCATTAGTGGGCTGTGCAGGCACAAGCACGTCGTAGTTGCGACCGGCTTGCCAGCGACCTGCAGGTAGACGATCTTGAGTGGGCAATTGTGATGCGCGCGAGAGGACTGTATTGCTCTCTTCAGTGGGCACAAAAACTGCCGCAGTGGGGGTCGTTGGCTCCGTTGGAGCCGTCACTGCGGTCGTATCAGCACTGGTGATTGGTGTGGGTGTTTCTTTGGCGCTCGAGCAGCCAAGTAAGTTTGCTGCAGCAATCAGCGCGGTGCCTAACCACAATGTGCGCAGAGTGTACATTAGCGTAATCCTTGAATGTAACTCGCGAGACTCTTTACATCATCGCCGCTCAGGCGCCTAGCAATGGTAGTCATCATGTGGCTGTTGCGTGCCTTTTGTTTAGTGCCTGCGGCATCAACGTATCGCGACTCGGCAGCGTAGGCGCTGAGTTGGCTGATGGTGTAGGTAGCATGCTGCGCGCGCATGGCAGGATAACCTGCGCCAGGGTTACCTAAACCGACGGGGCCATGGCAAGCCGAGCAAGCGGGGATATTGCGGGCGCGATCTCCACCTCGATAGAGGGATTCCCCAGCCTTGTATGTGGCGGCGTCGGCTTCCAAACCGACAGGAGTTTGTGAGGCAAAGTACGCAGCAACATCAGCGATATCTGCGTCGGTCAAGCCAACCGACATGGGGTACATCACGGCGTTATTGCGGTGACCTGCGCGGAACAATTTAAGCTGTTCGCTGATATAGACAGCGTTTTGGCCCGCCAAGCTGGGCCATTCAGGGTTGATGCTATTGCCATTGCTGCCATGGCAAGCGGTGCAGACGGCCGCTTTGGTGGCGCCCGCTTGGGCATCGCCTTTCGCTTGTGCAATAAGTGGCGCAAAAGCGCTAAGGACTAATGAGGTGGCGAGAACTGCAGCAAATCGCTTCGCGGTGAACATTATTCTCAAGCTCCAGAGATTTTATTTAGGCTGCGGATATTACACTAAAGCCCCCGCCCTCTGATTAAGGTTGCCCTTTTGTCACGCTTCGACCACGTCACTTTTCAGCTCAGCGTTGCATCGCCAGAGCAATTCTTAGCTGATACCGGTGCGGAGGTAGCTTTTGCAGGGCGCTCAAATGCAGGTAAATCCAGCGCTATTAATGCCATTACTGAGCGTAAAACCCTGGCTCGTACCAGTAAAACGCCAGGTCGAACCCGACTGCTGAACTACTTTGAAATTGAGCCCAAACATCGGATTGTCGATTTGCCGGGCTATGGTCATGCCGAAGTACATGCCAGTGAGCGCCGCAAGTGGGAGCCTTTGATTCAAATACTGCGTGAGCGTGAGAGTTTCTGTGGCTTATGTTTAATTGTTGATGCCCGCCGAGGCCTGCGCGATGAAGACATTGATTTAATGGACTGGGCCGATCCGACTCGCCGCAGTGTGCACGTATTGCTCGCCAAGGCCGATAAATTGAATCAAGCAGAACGTGTCGCATTGTTAAAGGCAACCCAGTCAGCACTCGGTGAGCAGGCCAGCGCGCAATTATTCTCCGCTCATACCGGCTTGGGCGTTAAAGAAGCGCAAGGGCAACTGATCAAGATGTGGAGAAACGACCGCGCTGCTGCACATTCATAAAAATCCCCTAACTTAATTTAGGATTGCGTATTTAACTGTTGTTTTTTTGAAACATAGGCCCTACCGAGGGCCACAGATTTATGAATGGTCACTAAGTAAAATTTTAGGCTGGTTTAGCTATACCTTTATTGTATAGTTTATTTAAATGAAAATATGGTAAGGCATTATTTTAACGCTATGTTTGAAGTTGTACGTTTTAATACACAATGCCCTAGGGAGGCTTTGATAATGATTAAACATAATATTTACGCTCTGGGGTGTACGGTTCGACGCGCATTATCTGTAGGGATTTTGTTGGCTCCAGGTGTAATGCTGGCCCCCCTCTCTTATGCCCAAGACAAAGGCTCGGTCATTGAGCTGGAAGAAGTCATAGTTACGGCACGTAAGGCCGAAGAAAAACTGAGCGAAATTCCGCTCTCAATCGCAGCGTACTCCGCCGATGATCTAGCCAAGCGCAATGCCACGAGCTTGGTTGATATCGCCCAGTACACCGCGGGCTTCTCTTTTGAAAATTATTCCGGCGCTACAACCCCAGCGCCTATTATTCGTGGGTTATCGCAGAACGCGCTCACGGATCGTAATCAGAACGTCGGTACCTTTGTAGATGGGGTGCATGTGCAGACCCAAGGCAACATCGATTTCTCCATGATTGATCTGGAGCGTATTGAAATCGTTAAAGGGCCCCAGAACGCCCAGTACGGGCGCAGCTCTTTCGGTGGCGCCATCAACTGGGTGGTAAAAAAACCCACTTTAGGTGAGTGGGATGGTCGTGTGGCCACCACGGTTGGTTCTGACAAGCGCCGCGATTTAAACGGTAGTGTAAGTATTCCGTTGTGGGGCGATAAACTCGCAGTACGTATCGCGGGTAATTCCACTCAGTTCGACGGCACATACAAAAATAACTACCCCGGTAGCACCAAGGGGATTGCTACCACGACACGCGGCTTGAAGTTTGCCGGAACTGATGGAAATTTAGGCGGCTATGACAATGAAGCTCTGCAAGCCTCAGTTCGCTTTCGCCCGATCGATGCGTTAACAATTGATGCGATGTACTACCGCTCTGAGTCGATCTACGAATCTGGTGCGAGCTACAACGTTCAGCCTCGCTTAGCCAATGCTATCCCAGCCCTGGGGCTGATGAATTCGCTGAATTGCAGCCCAGGTCCTACCGGTACAGCACTTGGTGTTGTCCCAACCTTTGCCAACATTAATACGCTGAACTGTGGTGAATTGAAGCTTAATCCCTCGCAGATCGTTGATGATCCGCGTTCATCAGGGAACCACACGCATTCTGATCTCATCGTGAGCCATGTAGAATACAAGTTTAGCGATACGCTGGCCGCCACATATGTTTACGGGCATGGTTCTTACGATGCCACGAACTATGGCCTTGCGGATCGCCAGCCAGAGCTTATACAGTTTGGCAGCTTAGCTAATGGCTTTTTTGCTAGCCTGCTTGGGTTTCCTGGCAGAGGCGCCCTGATCTTCATAAGCAATCCCATCACAGATCAACAGTCTGAATCGAATGAGTTTCGGGTGGACGGTAAGTTTTCGGGCGCCACCTGGCGCGTAGGGTATTACAACAGTCGTGTGAGCGATACTGGCGCATTGGGCAACTACGATGCCCGTCTGCCCTTGTCGGTAGACTCGACGGGCCAGCTGGCCTACGCTGTTGCACCAAATTCAGCTTTTCAGTCCAGATTTAAGGACAAAACCGAAGCAACATTTGCTTCGGTGAGCGTGCCCTTTGCCGACAAATGGACGGCCGAAGTCGAAGGCCGTCAAGCCAAAGAAAAGCGTAGCCAAACTCCTCTCTCTGGCGCAATAGGACCGCCACCTAAAGATTTCAAAGAATTCACGCCTCGCGTGAATATCAAGTGGCAGCCACAAGCAGGTTGGATGTTCTATGCCAGTGCGGCAAAGGGGACGAAGGCCGGTGGTTTCAACGGCGTGACTGCAGATGTCTCGACCTTTGACCCGGAAAAGAACACCACCCTCGAACTTGGTGGAAAGCAAACTTTGGCTGATGGCAAGCTACAATTAAACTATGCGATCTTCCTGATCGACTGGAAGGGCTTGCAGCTCAGCGTCCCTGATCTCATTCCTTCGAGGCCCGGCATACAGGACGCGAATTACATTGGTAACGTCTCAGGTGCTAAATCTAAGGGAATGGAGCTCGAGGTCAATTACTTGTTAAGCGATAATCTACGTGCCAATTTAGCTGCCTCCTATGTGCAGTCTACGTTTAACGATGACATCATTGATACGACCTACGGCCGCCTTTGTGAAACTAGTGGCACATCGGTTTGTGTGTTCTTGCCGCGTACTGCGACGAGGGCTTTCGGTGGCTCACCTATCGGCGGTAATGATTTGCCGCGTTCACCGCGCACTAAGTTATCTACGGGTCTTGAATATTTGTTGGGCATGAATGGCATGGATTTGTCTTTGCGTGGTGATCTGAACTACCAGAGCAAGTACTACGTTGAGAACCTCAACTTAGCCTTTCTTTCAGATCGTACCTTGCTGAACCTCGGCGCCACGCTCACGAGCGAAGATGGCGTATGGAGCGCCAGTCTTTGGGGCAAGAACATGACCGATAAGGCCTATGTTTCTAGCGCCTTTGCGGTGTCGGTGGCTAAACAATACATCCCGGCTTTGGGTGATGGCCGTACCGTTGGCCTAACGCTGCGTTACAAGTTCTGATCTTAGATCGCTCTTAAAGAATGGGACGGGGCGCCTCTAGTGCGCCTCGTCCCAGTTCGTTCCACTGCCGATGTCGACCTTCAAGGGCACGCGCAGGGATTCAGCACCGGCGCCAATCATCCGCTCCCGCACGGCTGCACTGACCTGCAGCACACAATCCTCACGTACTTCTAAGACGAGCTCGTCATGCACTTGCATGGTTAAGCGCGCAACCCCGCTAGATTCTTGTTCACACCATTGATCTACGCTGATCATGGCAAGCTTAATTAAATCTGCTGCAGTGCCTTGCATCGGGGCATTGATGGCGCTGCGCTCAGCGTATTGTTGCAGGGCACGTTGGCGGGAACCAATATCGGGTAAATACAAGCGCCGCCCAAAGACGGTTTCAACATATCCGCTGGCACGGGCGTGTTGACGAGTGCGATCCATGTACTCTTTAACGCCTGGGTAGCGAGCAAAATAAAGTTCAACATAACGTTGCGCTGAGCCGCGATCAATACCGAGCTGGCGCGCCAAACCAAAGGCGGACATGCCGTAGATTAAACCGAAGTTAATAGCTTTAGCCGATCTTCTTTGATCCGCAGTAACCGCCTCCAAGTCCACACTGAACACTTCTGCAGCCGTGGCCTGGTGTACATCACGATCTGCAGCGAACGCTCCGAGGAGACCGGCATCACCTGAGAGATGAGCCATGATTCGCAGTTCAATTTGCGAGTAATCTGCCGCCAGCAACACATAGCCCGGTGGTGCAATAAAGGCTTGGCGAATACGCCTACCCTCGGGTGTACGGATGGGAATATTTTGTAAATTAGGATCGCTAGAGGATAGGCGTCCTGTTTGGGCCACAGCTTGATGGTAGGAGGTATGGACTCTCCCGGTGTGTTCATTGATCTGCTCGGGCAGTTTGTCGGTGTAAGTACTGCGCAGTTTTGCAATGCTGCGGTAATCTAAAATTAAACGTGGCAGAGCATGTGATTCACTGAGTTCCTCCAACACATCTTCTGCAGTAGAGGGCTGTCCTGTGGGGGTCTTTCTGAGTACCGGAATCTGCATCTTCTCATAAAGAATTTGTTGTAACTGTTTAGGTGAATCTACATTGAAAGGTCCCCCGGCCGCCTCGTGCGCAAGTGCTTGTAGTTCTAGGGCTCGCTGCGCGAGCTCACCGCTTTGGATACGCAATAGAGAGCGATCGAGCAGTACGCCGTAGTGCTCCATACGCAGTAGTACGGGCACTAGGGGCCGTTCAAAGTTTTCATATAGGCGCTTGAGTAAAGGCTCCTGCTCAATTGCTGGCCACAGCGTTCGATGTAGACGCAGCGTGATATCCGCATCTTCTGCTGCGTAGTTTCCAGCAACTTCAATGGAGACTTGGCCAAATGGAATTTGTTTGGCTCCCTTTCCAGCAACTTCTTCATAGGAAACGGTTTTGATACCTAAATAGCGTTGCGCAGCAGAGTCCATATCATGACGTGTGGCAACACTATTCCAGACATAGGATTCCAACATACTGTCAAAGTGCATCCCGCCCAATTCAATGCCATGATTTTTTAGGACATGTGCATCATATTTTAAATGATGCCCAATCTTTGCAGGTTGGGTAGCTTCGAGTATAGGTTTTAAAGTACTCAGTACCAGATCGCGATTTAACTGCATCGGTGCGCCGGCATAGTCATGGGCTAGGGGCACATAGGCTGCGCGTCCGGGTTCAATACAAAATGAAACGCCCACAATTTGGGCTTGCATATAATTCAGGCTGGTCGTCTCGGTATCAAAGGCAAAGAAATCGGCGGCCCAAAGTGTCTTCAGCCAGCGTTGCAGTGCAGCATCGTCGGTAATAATTTCATAGTCGCGCACCGCGTTGATAATTTCGGGGCGAAGTTCGAGAGCGGCTGTATTAGGCGGTGTATTTAAAAAGACCAAGGCATTCACTTGAGTTTTAGGAGAGCTCCTAGGGGTGAGCGCACCAGTAGCGCCACCCTCTGCGTCACCGTCTAATCCGCGCAATAAACTACGCAATTCGAGTCGGGTATAAAGCGCACGCAAAACTTCGGTATCTGGATCACGACGCTGCAGATCATTGGCTTCTGAGGGCAAGTCTAAATCACAACGAATGGTGGCTAATTCACGAGAGAGTGCTAGTGTTTCTAAACCCGCACGTAGATTTTCTCCAACTTTGCCAGGTACTTCTGCTGCATGAGCGATCAGATTATCGAGTGTTTGGTATTGTCCTAACCATTTAGCGGCTGTCTTTGGGCCAACTTTCTCGATACCCGGAATGTTATCGGCTGCATCACCTACGAGGGCGAGGTAGTCAATAATTTGTTCAGGCCAGACATCAAATTTAACCTTAACTCCCTCGCGATCATAGAGACTATCCGTCATAGTGTTAACGAGGGTTATACGTGGCTCTACTAATTGGGCCATATCTTTATCGCCTGTAGAGATCAAAACATTTTGACCTGCTGCTGCACCGCGTCGTGCGAGAGTCCCAATGACATCATCAGCCTCCACGCCACTGATACGTAGTAGCGGCAATCCTAAGGCCGTTACCGCTTGGAGTAATGGCTCAACTTGCGCACGCAGATCCTCTGGCATCGGCGGGCGATGTGCTTTGTACTGAGCAAATAACTCATCGCGAAAGGTTTTCCCTGGCGCGTCAAAGACTACGGCAATATGGGTGTGTGCTTGCTCGCGAAGCAGTTTATTCAACATGTTAATCACACCCAGTACCGCACCGGTGGGC
>SHZO01000015.1 GCA_009692285.1 Gammaproteobacteria bacterium
GATTTCCCTTATGAATACGAACGCGAGCGGCTTGCGATCGATTTAATTAATGGCAGTCCCTTGTTACGCGAGTGGGTCGATGATCCTCAGGCTGAGCCCGGGGATCTGGAGGCGGCCGCTGCGGTTGATGAGCAGGCGTGGCGGGAGGCGATTCAGGGGGTTAAATTGCCAGAATATTGCTAGCTTATGCACGCCTCTTCAGCAGTGGTTGCACATGTGCAGAGTCTAAATATTCGCATAGTGAGGTAATACGCCCCGCCTGCACCGTGCATATGACGCAGGCAGGCATGGCAAAGCTTTCTCCTGAGGCGAGTGTGCCGCGCAAAATATGCTCTTGCACAAAACCATCGGCATAGACAAATCGTTGTTTGATCTCGTAGTGCACATTGCTCAGTACTTTGTGAATCCAGTGGACCCCGCGGATATTATCCTCCACGTTTTGAAATACACCGTCTGTGTTATGCCAAATGCGAGCATCAGGTGCATAGGCGGCGCGCACCCCTGAAATGTCTTTGGCCATAATGGCAGTGAGAAACCGTTCGGCCAATTCAATAATGCTGCTTGGGGTGTCCATGGCGGTATGTACCTGTAGTGGAGGGGGATGTTGTGCGTCAAAAATTACCACAGGCTAGCATGAGTGAAAAACAAAGTTCATCTCCGCGTGAGGTACTCCGTACGGTGCGCGGTCAGGAGACTAAAGATGGCGCTGGGGTCCGTCTAACGCGTGTGATTGGCAGCGAAGTTCTGCCTGATCTTGATCCATTTTTATTATTTGACGAATTTGGTTCCGATAAGTCTGTGGATTACATTGCAGGGTTTCCAAATCATCCACATCGAGGTTTTGAAACGGTTACTTACATGCTACAGGGGTGCATGCGTCACCGAGACAATCAAGGAAATAGTGGTGTGCTCACACCCGGTAGTGTGCAGTGGATGACCGCTGGGCGCGGCATTGTGCACTCTGAAATGCCTGAACAAGAACAGGGGATGATGCGCGGCTTTCAGTTGTGGGTGAATCTACCTGCCAGAGCTAAAATGTGCGCGCCGCGGTACCAAGATATTTCCGTCGAGTGTGTGCCGGAAGTGCGCGGTGGTGAGAGTGTGGTGCGAGTGATTGCCGGAGAGTATCAGCATCAGCAAGGTGCGATTCAAGGAGTAATCACCGAGCCTGTATATTTAGATATCCATCTAGCTTCAGATGAGGCACTCGAGATTGCGCTGCCCTATGAACATCAAGGATTTATTTATGTGTATGAAGGTCAGGCATGCATCGGTAAGAAGGAGCGTGCTGTGAGTCGTGGCGAGTTAGCCGTGCTGAGCTTTGGGTCTCTGGTTAATCTTAGGGGGATAAGGAATCCCGCAAGGCTGGTGCTGGTTGCAGCACAGCCGTTGCGGGAGCCCGTGGCCCGTTATGGACCTTTTGTTATGAATACCCGCGAGGAACTCCTGCAGGCATTCGCAGACTTCAACGCTTCGAAACTTTGAGGCGACGGCCGCGGCTTGAGTGAGCCAAACGCAGCGACAAACGTAGTGAGAAAGCCTTGAAGGTTACAGCGGCCACTGAACGGTTTAGTGACTTAGCCACTTGTGTTGTGGATACTTTACCGGCGATTTTGCGCAGCTTTTGTACATCAGCAGGGCTCCAGCCGGTGAAGCTACGGGCTGATTTCTTTGCTTTGCGTGCTGGGGCAGCTTTAGCTTTAGATTTAGCTTTAGCTTTAGCTTTCACTTTAGACTTTGGTTTTGCAGTTTTCTTTGCCATATTAGCTCTCGTTATAGATGAATTAAATAGATAGAACTTAGAACGGGCGCTATTCTAATGTCTGTTGTGCAAATTAACTATTGATTTTAGTAAATTTTTAAATTTTTCTTTCAATATCTTAGTTATGCCTCATTTTGGCGAGCTAAAGCCCCGTTTACGCATTAATGCTTCTGTTTCGGGATTACGACCCCGAAACGCACGGTAGCCTTCGGCTGGATCAATGCTGTTGCCCACCGAAAAAACGAAGTCACGTAATCTTTTCGCAACAGCCGCATCCCAAGGCCCGCTTGCGTTTGTAAAGGCTTCATAGGCGTCAGCAGTCAAAGTGTCAGCCCATAAATAACTGTAGTAGCCAGCTGAGTAGCTATCACTTGAGAAAATATGATGAAATTGTGGTGTGCGGTGGCGCATCACAATTGCTTTTGGCATATCTAAAGCATTCAAGGTGTTGCGTTCAAAGTTATCGGCATCAATGCGTGTCTCAGGGCTGGCAGCGAGATGTATTTTCATATCTAGCAAGGCTGAGGATAGATATTCCACGGTTGCAAAGCCTTGATTAAAGGCTTTGGCTTTAACAATTTTATCTACCAGGGCTGCAGGGATAGGCGCCCCGGTTTTGTAATGCACCGCGTAACGATTTAGTACTTCGGGCGTGGAGAGCCAGTGTTCCAACAATTGGGAGGGAAACTCTACGTAATCGCGCGTTACATTAGTGCCTGAAATGCTCGGGTAGTTTACGTTGGAGGAGAGCCCATGCAGAGCATGACCAAACTCATGAAATAAAGTAGTGGCATCGTCCCAGCTTATCAGTAGCGGCGCGTCTGGAGTCCCTTTCACAAAGTTAGTATTGTTGGAAACGATGGAGGTAATATCGCCATCAAAGCGCTCTTGATTGCGATAAGCATTCATCCAAGCGCCGGAGTGCTTGCCCACTCGAGCATAGGGGTCAAAATACCAAAGACCGACGTTGGCACCACTCTTGTTGGCCACTTCCCAGACGCGTACATCAGGGTGATAAACCGGCACGGTGCCTATCGGCACTGCTTTGAAGTACAGCCCAAAGAGCTCCGCTGCAACATAGAACATACCCTCGCGCAATTTATCTAATTGCAGGTAGGGTTTCAGTTCATTGGTGTCCAGATCGTATTTAGATTTACGGACTTTTTCTGCGTAGTAACGGTAATCCCAGGGTTGAATCTCATGGCCAGCAATCCCCGTCATATCGGCGACCTCTTCTTGTACGCGCGCGCGGGCCGGTTTCCACACGGCTTCCATCAGCGCCAGCGCGCGCTCCGGGGTCCCTGCCATTGAATTTTGTAAGCGCCAATGAGCGTGACTCGGATAGCCGAGTAAGCGCGCTCGCTCAGCGCGTAATTGCAAAATATCAGCAATGATGCGGTTGTTATCATATGCATCACCGTTATCACCACGGTTCACAAAAGTGTGCCAGACCTTCTCGCGTAAGTCGCGGTGGGTGGACCACGTGAGAAAGGGCTCTACCGATGAGCGTGTATTAGCAATTAACCATTGACCTTTGTGCCCGCGTGTTTCGCCATCCCGGGCAAATCCCTCCCGTACCGACTCAGGAAGATCAGCGACCTCTGCAGCGTCCTGCAATAAGGTATAGCGCGCACCTTCATCGGCTAATAGATTTTGACTAAATTGGGTAAATAGACCAGCTAGTTGCTGATTAATTTCGCCGAGGCGTTTCTTTGCCGCGGCGCTGAGTTGCGCTCCGCGTTGCACCATTTGGGTATAGGTGATCCAAGTTAAGCGCTGTTGTTCTGCGGTGAGCCCGGCGTGCTCGCGGTGTGCATAGACCTCTGCAATACGTTTAAACAGTTTCTCGTTTTGGGTAATGCGATCACTGAAGGCCGCAAGCTTAGGGTCCATAGCCATTTCAATCTTTTGCACGGCTTCATCACTTAAGGTAGACCCATAGATTCCATAAATAGTTGCGACACGGCTTAAGCCCTGTCCTGTGCGCTCGAGAGCGGCAATAGTATTTTCAAAATTAGGCGAGGCAGGATCATTGGCAATTTTATCTATTTCTGACAAATTTAGCGTAATGCCCCCCTCTAGAGCAGGCGCTAGCTGCGCAGGCGTCACGTTATTGAATGCAGGTACACCACCGTAAGGGCCACTCCATGGTGCGAGCAAGGGCTCGGTGCTCAAGGCGATGGTCGGCAACGCAGTCGTTGCAATTAAAGAAGAAGTTAACACGGTGAATAATACCTTACGCATGGCGGCATCCAATTAATGCAGATTTTATAATTATAACAGATGCCCCCTATGCAATACGCAGTGGCTCGCTGTCGTGATAGCCGGTAGCTTTGTCAAGTGCCTGATGCATATGCAGCAAAGTATTCTCTAAATGCAATCTTAGAGATTGAAGTTCTGATTCATCCATTTTAGCAGGCACAGGAATCGGATCGCCCACATCCACCGCAACTTCCGCACCTATCTTTGGTATAATGGTGCGATCCCAGGAGCGTTGCCACCTCCAGCAATAATTGGTTGAGGCGGCGACCGGCAATAGCAGACTGCCAGTTTTTTGTGCCAATGTAATAATGCCTAATTGTGCTACGCCGCGTGGCCCACGGGAGCCATCGACTGCGAGACAGGAATTTAAGCTACGGTCTTCACGTTGGGCTTTGATCATTTCTACTAAAGCCCGTGCGCCCCCTTTGCCTGAGGAGCCACGGGCTACTTTGAAGCCCAATCCTTCTTCGATCCGTGCCATGGCTTCCCCATCCCGACTTTGCGAACACATCAAAATCCAACGCCCTTGGGCAGGCAAGCTGAAGTAATGCACCAATGAGAAGGTTCGTGAGTGCAAAAACGCGCCAACTACCGGTTGGCGCCTTTCCATTAGAGCATGCAAGGCTTCAACATTTCTCACGCGGTAGGACCAAGACTCCCCTAAAGCGCGGTAGGCACGCCATGCCACGGGGGGTAAAATCTTATGTAAAACAAAACGCCGAACGGGTTTGCGTGCTCGTGGTTCGCTCAAGCTTCGGCACCTGTGAGTTTGCCTTTGCGCCCGCCGGTGGCATGCGCATTAGCAAATGCGCCGCTCGCCATCGCCCCAACAATCGAGAGCTCCCCGGCCAGTGCCACCACAGCACATATTTCAGCAAACTTTGTTGCGCTGCCTTCACCTGTGCATCCCAGTAGGGCGAGACATTCCTTGGCTGTGGGTAAAAAAGTACCCCCACCGATAGTGCCAATAATTAAATTAGGGAGTGTCACCGAGGCGTATACATCACCAGTTGAGGTGAGTTCAATGCGCGTGATAGAGGTGACTGCTTCAGCGACACAAGCCACATCTTGACCGCAGGCAATGAATAAAGCTGCCATGGCGTTAGCCACATTGCCTTGCATACCGATGGTGCCTAATTGTAGGGCGCCAATGCTTGCTTGATTCCAAGCACGCACCATCGCGGCACTATCCGCACGCCAATAACGCGCAATGTGTTTAGCCTGCAGCGTGACTTCTGCCGAAGCATTGCGGCCGCGCGCGCCTAAAAATGCTTGGGCTGAGGCGCGCTTATCTCCTGAAAGTACAGATTCAACTAACCAACTGGTTGGAACGTGCGGCATCAGCGGTAATAAAGATTGACACACCGCTTGAGTGGCCAGGGTCACCATATTTTGGCCGGCGGCATCACCGGTGGAATATTCGAGCACCAAATAAACGGTATTACCTACCAGAGAGATTTTAATTTGTTGCAATCGGCAATAACGTGAGGTGCTGGCTGCAGTGCTTTTCATCAAAGAAATCTGGCTGGGTAACCATTGGGCTACTGCTGCGGCGCTATGTAAATCAGGATAGCTAAAGCAGGGGGCACGACTTACCCCCTCATGCGCACAATGTGTTTGGGCACCCCCACAACGATTAATCATATTAAAGGCGTGTTGAAAAGAAGCAACTAGGGTACCTTCGCTGGTCGCCAGCGGAATGATGAAATTACCTTGCGCTTGTGTGCCTTGAATGCGTACTGGGCCTGCGACCCCTAAGGGGATTTGCGCAAAGCCTAAAAATCCTTCGATGCTGCCGGCGAGCTTTTCCGGGTCAATTTCTGGTGCAATGCCCATCAACGCACTAATGCTATGACCCTCTTCTTGCAAGCGAGCGCGGCGGGCATCACGGGCAGTGCTCGAGGCATCCGTTGTGGAGGGTAAACGCCGGGGGGACGCTGCATTGTTTGTCTCGTTCGGGGTGTTGTGCTGGAGGTTATCCGTCATAGCTGAGCTCATGCAGGGATTGTGAGCGGCGAGCTTGCAGGCAGCAACCGGCCAGAGGTAAAAAGTTTAGTTTTTGAGCAGTAATTTTCGCACTCGTTCCGGTGCGATGAGGTGGCAATAGTGATTGCCACGCCAGAGCTTTGGCATGAGTTTCCAGCGCCAGTCGCGCCATTCGGCAAAGAGCGCGCTGGATTTGAGATGGGGTCGGCCTGAAAAATCGATATATAAATTCGCCGACGCTTTTACCCAGCGCGAACCAGTGTATTGAATTTCATCCGGTTCGAGCATGATCTGCCATGGTTTGTGGGCGGCACTCAGGCGTTGTTCTGGGGTCAAGCTAGCCCAGACTTCATTAACGATATCAGATTGAATGTTTTGACAGCTACGATCTTTGATCAATAGTGTGCCGCGGATGGCATGCAAGTGATCACTGCTTTTAGTTTTACAAGAAATCTGCGTAATATTTTTCTGAGCGTCGCGTTGCACATATTGATGTGTTTGTAAGGGGGCGACTTGTGGTTTTGACAGTACAAAGGCGTCGTATTGGGTGTTGACAATATTTTCAAGCGGCAAGATTGTGCCACTAAGTCGGCGCTGCACTTCACCACAAAATTGCGCATGACTGTAGGTGAGGGCCTGATTGCGCACAAGCCTTGGGCCGTTCTCCAGCGGAGCAGTAGATGCCGCTGTCATTGTTACTAAAGCGAGCATGTTCAAGCATGCGATAAAATTTAAGTTAGAGTAAGGCATGCAAGGCAGTTTATTATCATACGGATGTCTCTCGCTACCCCCTGATGTTCAACCGACTGCGATTTATTTTGTCATTAGGGTGCCTCTTAAAAGAATTTAAGGTATTAATTATGCGCGAATTTATTGTTGTGTTTGCTTTGCTGTGTAGCTCAAACATTATCTTCAGCCAAGGGTTACCTATTCGTATTCCAGAGAAAGCAGTGGGTGAGATGCCAAGCCCGCCTGCGCCTGATTATGCGCAGGCAAAATATTGGGCTGCTTTACCGACCCGCGTAGATGCCGCGGATGTTGTTCCTGAGAATGATCCCTTTGGTGATCGCCAAGCTTTAGCGCAGGTGGATGTGTTTTATATTCACCCCACTACTTATCGTGGTATCGAGTTTTGGAATCAACCACTCGATGATGTAAAGGTGAATCATTGGACCGATGAATCGGTTATCGCACGCCAAGCAGCAGTGTTTAATGCCTGTTGCCGTGTATATGCGCCGCGCTACCGACAAGCTACTGCGGCGGCTGTTTATGCCCCACCAGATAAAAACCCACTCGCCGCCTATGACTTTGCTTGGGCGGATGTGCGCACAGCCTTTTTGTATTACATGCAGCATTGGAATCAAGGCAGGCCCTACATCATTGTTGGGCATTCTCAGGGCGCAGCGCATACGCAGCGTTGGTTGGAGGAATTTGGCACACAGCCTAAGTACCGACGTTTGTTGGTGGCCGCTTACCCCATTGGCATTCCCATTGCCGCAGGCTCCTTGGCGCATATGGGGGGTGGCATTAGTGTGTGTGCGACTCCGAGGGCAATTAATTGTTTAATCAGTTGGAATACTTTTGATCGTGCGGGTGACCCTGCGGGGTATATCAAAAGTCACAACGAGCGCTATGTTAAAAAATATGGGACTTCTGCCAACCCAAGCCCCCTCGGCGCAGAAGTGGTGTGCGTCAATCCATTAACTTTTAGTACGGCTAAACCTGCCGCTCCTGCGGCTTGGAATTTAGGGGCTTTACCGGCTAATACGGGCTGGGTGGCCGGAGTCGGTGTGCCCGCAGGCAGCGTTTTACCTGCGAGTGAAGCAGGTGGCTTAGGGGCTCGCTGCGAGGAGGGTATTTTGCGGGTAGATACGCCCCCTAAGCAGGGTTATGCCATTGTGTCATTACCCGGAGGGATGCTGCACTTTAACGATTTTGATTTGTACTACCAAAATATTCGAGTGAATGCTGTAGTGCGTGGGCAGGCATTTTTAGACGCCAAAAATACGCGCCGCCTCCGCCATAGCCCCCACTAATTTTCGCTCAGGTACAGTGAGTAGAGGGTTCCATACATCAAAGATTAAAATCACACGCAGTTGATCACTATCATTTCGCGCAGCATGTTCAAGTGTGTCATCAAAAGCGAGTATTTTCCCAACCTGCCAGTCACACTCATCAAAGCCTACGCGGTAGCGACAACCTGCCGGTATGATTAACGGCAAGTGGACTACGATGCGTGCGTTAGTTTCACCATGATGCGGAGGAATTTGTGTGTGTGGCGCTAGCGCTGAGAACATTACATTAGGGCACAGGCCACTAATATCGGCCATTGCAAATGCACTTAATGCCTGCGCTGTTTCTGGACAGCGTTCTAGGTTTTCTGTGATCGGTTGACCTGAGCGCCAGAGTTGATATGAGCTCCAACGCAAAGAATGATTGAGTTCCTGCCATTGGTTGACAGGATCGCCCAGCTTATAAGCAATATAAGGCGCGAAGCCTGCTGGGTGTGTTGCGATCACATTTTCAAGCTCACTGCGAATTACAGTGGTGTGTGATTCTAGTGCGTCGGCCCAGGGAAAATACTCCCGCTCAAAGAATGTCACAGCCGGCAAACGCGGTACATGCAGCTGGTTACTCTGCGAGGTGTAGGGTTGAGAGCGGCCGGCTAATAAGGACCGAGCCTCTTGCCAGCGAGATTGTAGGGTGCTCGGTAGGGCGGCTTGTAAATCATTGAGCTTTTGTTGTAAATATTTATCATAGTCAGCGGAGTAACGCTGTACGTAATCGCGTGCGCGCTGTAGTTGGCTGCGTAAAAAATCAGGCCATTGACTCTCAGGCGGGGCTACGCGCAAAGCATTGCGTAGTGCCGTAGCAGCTGAGGCACGTGTGCTGTGTGCTTCACACCAGTAACCACGGGCAAGTAAGCCGGGTAAGTAATAGGGGTCGAGTGTGAGCGCAGCATTAATCGCCTGTAGTTCGCCTGGGACATCTTTTTTGATTCGACAAGCAGAACTTAACGTCATCAGCACCAGTAAGTCATCGGGCGCTATTGCGAGCACTTCGAGTAGCAAGGTGTGCGCACGATTTGCGTCACCTTTTTGTAGTGCATCTATAGCTGCACCAAATAAAGACTTACGCTGCGCTAGAGTCTCCGCGGTGTCGTGTTCGGCCATGGTGTTTTAGGCCGTTGAAGCGGCTGTGATTCAGCCGCCGCCGCCGTTCACTGCGGCGTTGCTGCTTTCAGTAGCGCTATTGTTTTGCTGTTGGCGTAGCCAATCCTTTGCAGCACGTTCTTGGTTTGATGTCGTGCACACCTGCGTCCTACGGACACGTGAGCCAGTCATTTTCACGCTACGGCACACCGACTTGGCTCCTTCGAACTGCGCACCGGAGAGAGGTAGCGCTGCAGCAGGTGGAGCTGGCGCAGTTATCGGCTCGGGCAGGATAGGTTCAGCGCTGAGTGCTAAGTGGGGTGTGGTGAGCAAGGCTACCCACAACAGCACCCAAAGATTTTGTGATATTTGCATTCGCGTAGTATGCCTAAACTTGAAGCAAAAAAAACGGCGGGCTGATGGCCCGCCGTTTCTCGGTAATCTACCGTCTCTAAATAAATTAGAAGCGCAGGTTAAATCCGACGGTGTAGATACGACCCAAGGTGTCATACACACTCGGGAAGGTATTGCCACTGTTGGAGCTGGTCGTGCCGGCTTCGTTGCCAACGACTGGTGGGTCTTCGTTGGTGAGATTCAACACACTTGCCTGAACTGAGAAGTGATCGTTATATGACCAAGTACCAGAGAGATCAAAGTAGTCAATCGCGTCAATTTTCTTAAAGTCAGCATAGGTGTAATCGTTCTGGGCAGGTTCGACTTTCGCCTCGCCCATATGACGCCATAACAATGAAGCACCAAAGTCGCCTTTCTTCCATGAGGTGCGTTGGATCCAACGGTTTTCTGGAAGCGGGTTTCCGCACTGGTTACCGTAGTAGCCATTGCAATCAACTACAGAACTAATGGGCGTGGTGCGGGACTCTTGCGTTAGGTAATGATTGATGTTGGCTTGCAGGGTCAGATCACCGAAGCTACCAATGTCAAAACCCAGCGTGGCCGAGACTTCAACGCCTTCCGCGCGCAAATAGTCAAGGTTTGTGGTGTATTCCTTGATGCCTGAGCCCGGAAGTGTGAGCGTGCCGCCGACGCGAACGATCTTCGCACAAGCATCTGTAGCACCAGAGATGTAGCAGGAGTCTAATATCTCTTGCGCAAGAAAGGTGCCGATGGGTTGCTTGATGTCGATGTCGTAGTAATCGGCTGTGAACACAGCACGCTTGATGGTGTCGCCAAAGTTAGGGGTCCACACGACACCAAAAGTTGTGGTGTCTGCTTCTTCTGCTTTGGGTGGGTTGGTGATGTCGCTACCGAAGAAACCGTTAATTTGGCCAGCGGTGATATCTTCGACAGTGCCAACCTGAGCAGCCGACATGCCTGTTGAGGCGCAGCGGGCTTTCAGCGTGGCATCTGTAGCCAACTTGGTCTTGTTCGCGATGGAGCAAGGATCCAGTGTTGCGTTATCCAAACCCGAGGTCTGGGGCGCGAACAGTTCGCCAACGCTTGGGGCACGTGAGGCTCTTTGCCGCATTAAGCGCACTAATACTTGGTCCATGGGACGCCAGCTCACACCGGCCTTCCAAGTTTCATTGGCACCGGAGATGTTGTAATCCGATGAACGGAAACCCAGCTCAAGGTCCACCGATTGGGCGCCAGGTGCGCCACTGATCAGGGGCAGGATGGCTTCGCCAAAAATTTCATTGACGTTGTAACCACCTGCGACCGGTAGAGTGTTGCCACCCGCACCGCCTAAGCAGCTTGCCGGGGCTAACTTTAAGCACTCATCAGGCGTGGTGACGCCTTCTTCTTCCCGGTATTCAGCACCGATGCTAACCGATAAAGGCGCTGCAGCCGAAGGCAGCTTGAACTGCTCAATCACACCAGACACGGAGCCTGTGGCGATCTGTTGGGTGTAAAGACCTTTCTCAAGTGCAGTGGCGGAGGAGTAGGCCGCCATGGCAGGGGTGATCGTACCGTAGCCACCGAAGACATTGATCGGAACGCAGCTGGAGTCACCACCACGGCACTCTGTTTTGGAAACCGCATAGATTGCGTTCGCAATATTTGTCGTGTTGGTATATCCGGCGGCGATTTGGGTGCGATGTGCTTGACCACGCTGGAAGGACACGTCGTAATCCCACCCGCCCATGATCTCGCCACGAGCCCCGACCAAGAACTGCCAGGTATTGTTCTCGTAGGTGGATGAGCGCTCACCGAACTCCACCGTTCGACGACGGTAGGAGATGAGTAAGTCATCCGCTGCAGTGACTGTGCCGCTCTTATCAAGGTCGCGCCAGTTTGGGAAGGAACCCCCAATATTGATCGTTGGGGCTGCCGCAGCACGACCGGCTTCGGCCTTCGTGATGATCGTTGCGCGCGCAGCGGCACCTAGATAGGGATTAGCGAGCGGCGTCCAGATGGCTGAGCCGAAGATGCCCGAGGGGGCAACTTGTTGGCGCACCGTGGTGCTGGTAAAGCCTAAGCGACCATACACCTCAGCGTGCTCGTTGAACTCCACATGGCCGAGCGCTGTGCCACCGTAACGGGTTTGCGGTGTCTGATAATAGTTGTAGGGGTTAAAGTTAAATACAGAGCAGTTCGCCCCAATGGTGCCATCCTCGCGGAACTGGCCAAGAGACGGGCCGCCCGCAATGCTCACGCGCGTTGGAATCGTAGTAGATGAACCACCTGCGGCCACCGCATTTGGGCCACCGCAACCAGCAGCTGGAGCCGTCGGGACGATGCCCGCGTTAAAGTTGCTCAGACCTGCGCCATCTTCGGTGACGATACCGAGTTGACCGAGGGGACGTGAGCCCAATTGAACGCCATCACGCTGGGAGTAGTTCAAGCCCAGGACGATGTTGCCGCGACCGTCGGCCATATTGGTGCCGAGAGTCATGTCGACAGATTTAATTTTGCCGTCGCTCTCGCTGGTCTGTGAGTAGTCTGTATTCAGAGCCACACCTTCGAAGTCACGCTTGGTGATGAAGTTGATGGCGCCTGAGATCGCATCAGAACCGTAAACGGCTGAGGCGCCGCCGGTGATGATGTCGATGCGCTCAATGAGCGCGGTCGGAATGCTTTGTGTATCAACTGCGCCGCCAATGCTGAAGGGCGTCATGCGTTTGCCATCGAGCATAATTAAGTTACGCACCGAGCCTAAACCACGCAAGCTGATTGTTGCAGCACCCCCGGTGCCGTTGTTCACGTTCTGCCCGTCTGAGGGGAGCGTGATGGGCAGTTGGCGGAAAATCTTTTCAATTTCTGGTTGCTGCAGTTGGTCGATATCTGCTGCGCTGACCGAGAGAATGGGGCTGGCAGAGGTGGTGCCGGGGGCGGTGATGCGGGTACCGGTCACAATGACTTCGGCAAGGTCTGCGGCGCCGGCTTTCTGAGTCTGCGCCAAGGACACATTGACCCCAACGGGTACCAGAGCGCCTAAGAGGGCCCAACGGACGGCATCATTTACTGATGAAAGCTTAATCATTTGTGGAGTTCTCCGAATTATTGCAATTTACATACAGTTTGAGCGAGGCAGATGTCTGCTCAAGAATTTTGGCAAATTTTTACCTTAGCCCCTATTTATAACACAATTGTCATAAATTTGTACTGAGGCACTGAATTTAAAAAATAATAAAGGGGGGGCTATGAACGAGCGGTTGTTGTATTTTTGAGACATTTTTTTCTATTTAAAAACTTCGTGGAGCACCCGATCACCGGTATGGATCCCTCGCCGCGAGACTTCCCCACCGCGCAATTCCAATACGGCCAATACCGGCATGGGCAAGGAGAGTTGTGTTAAGGAAAATGGACGGGTATTTTCAAAAATACCTACGACCTGACCCTGCTGATTAATGAATAACATATCAAGGGAAATATAAGTGTTCTTCATCCACATGGACCATGGACGGGGCGCTTCGCTGGCAAACAGCATGCCCTGATCTCGGGGTAAGTCGCGGACAAACATCAGACCTTGGCGTTGTTGGGATTCGGTTTTGGCATGCCAAATACTGAAAGTTTGTTTGCCGCTCGCCGAGATAACCGTCAGCACGGTGCGCGGGGCTTGGTCTAAATCCGAGGGTAGTGCTGGAGCCGCGGTAGCCAACAATGCGCCCCATAATACGTTGCGCAGTATTTTAATGATTGAAGACATAGCTAAATTGTAGCCAAAGGCTCGAGTGCAGCCTCAACAAAATTGCGGGTTTCGCGCCAGGCGAGACTCCTTTGCTCCAGCTGCTGTCGCCCTTGGGCAGTAATGCGGTAGTAGCGTCGGGGTGGGCCACTGTAGGAAGGCACAATACGGCTGCCCAGAGCGCCTGTTGCCGAGAGTGCGCGCAGTACTGGGTACAGGCTGCCTTCCTTAAATAAAGGCTCGCCCAAATGGGCGCGTTGCAGCCGTTTGGCGATCTCGTAACCATAGAGGTCTTCATCGCTAGCGGCAATAACGGCTAGTAAAACCAAGGAAACGAGGCCGGAATTGAGCTCTTTTTGAAACTTTTGACGATCTTTACTATGCATTTAATAATACTATATAATTACTAGTACTGTTTATCAAGCAATAGCTAAGCAATACCCAAGTGATTTAGAGGCTGATAAGATGATGGATCTATGAGACAAATAACTATTTTGTGCTCTGCGCTTTGTTTTTCTGCGCTCCTAGTAGCGTGCGCGGTCGTCGGGATGAAACTTGAAACCCCTAAATTATCGGTACTCTCGGTCGAATTGCTGAAAGCGGATCTGTTTGCGCAAAAATTAAAAGCACGCATGAAAGTGCAAAACCCAAACAATATTGAACTGCCCGTGCGCGGCATCAGTTATAGCATTGAGTTGGGCGGCGCGGCTTTAGGCAGTGGCCTCTCCGGTAAAAGTTTTATCGTACCGGCGCGTGGTGAGGCAGAATTTAGTATGGAAGTCGACGTAAATTTAGCCGGCACACTTTTGAAGCTGGCTGAGCAAGCGCGCAAAACGGGCACCGGTACGCCACAGACTTTAGAGTATCGGTTGCGCGGGGAGGTTAAACTTGATGCGCTGCTGAATCGTAGTGTGCCTTTTGAGGCAAAGGGTTCGCTGCGTTTGCGATGAACTTTCGACGCTTGCTCTTAATTTTTGTTGCGGTAAGCTTGGTTTTAGTTTCAGGTTATCTGGGTTGGATCATTGCAAACTGGCCTCATGTAACTTTATAGAGGAGCCTAATTACGAAGGCTCTTAGTATCCAAACCCCACCTTTTTTTTTAAATCAGTCTGAATTTAAAAAGCTCGCTCGTGTTTTAGCGCGCGCGCACTCCCGAGAAAAATGGCCGGATGATTTAGCTATATTATTTGAGCGCTGGGCAGGCGTTCTGCCAAAACAACTAGGGCTCATTACTCTTGCTGGGGCAGGCCGATTGGCAACCCTCACCGTGCAAGAGCGCATGGGTCCCGTGGATCTGCCTATTCTTTGGGGCGTAAGTCAGTCGCCCTTTGGGGCCTGCATCCTTGGGGCGTCAAGCATCGGGCTGTGTTATCTCGGGTTCTTCGATGGCGCAGTCAGTAAGGCACAGCGGGAGTTGCAAAAAACCTTCCCAAAAGTTTGGCTACAGCGCAATGATGATTGGGCAGCAAAGCGAGCGCGTAGAATTTTTGCAGGCCGTTCGTCAGACGCGCCGCTCTCCTTGCATCTGGTAGGCACCCCCTTTCAGTTGAGCATCTGGCGGGCTTTGTTAGCCCAAGATAGTGGTGCCTGGACAAGTTATGGAGAACTCGCACGTTTAGCTGGTCACCCAAAAGCCCCTCGTGCGGTGGGCACGGCGGTTGGTCACAACCCGCTCTCGTGGATCATTCCGTGTCATCACGTGCTGCGCGCCAACGGTACCTTGGGCGGTTACCGTTGGGGCATAGGACGAAAGAACGCGATGCTGATTTGGGAATCCGTCACATCGCCCTCCTGACGGGCGTGCAATGCCTGTGACCCCTAGGCGCCACCATGCGATAATTAAGTATGTCCCCAAAAAATACAATCACACTTGTCAGTGTAGCCATCGCGGTGCTGTGCGCCGGTTGGGCGATTTATGCCACGCGTCACGCAAACAACTCTGCTGCACAAGGTGGCATGGCCCCGGGTGCTATGGGCCCACCACCGATGCAGCAAGGCTCCGGTGTGCGCCGCCAAAGCCCAGGGTCCTCCGGTGTGTCGGGAGCGAGCAGCTTCGGAGCCGGGCCAGTGCCGGTGATCACTCGCGCAGCTCTGGAGGAATCTTTGGTGCGCGAATTGAAGGCGCTGGGAACGGCACGTGCCAATGAAGCAGTTGAGATCACCGCCAAAAGCTCTAATATTGTCAAAGAAATACATTTCCGCGATGGCCAATTAGTAAAACGTGGGGCTGTACTCGTTGAGCTCGATAGCGCACAAACTCGTGCTGATTTAGCCGTCGCTAGTGCCGCCTTAACCGAGAGCACCAGTCAATATCGTCGCAGTCGCGAACTATTGCCGACGCAGGCCTTATCGACCTCACAGTTTGAGCAAATAGAAGCTACTAAAAATGCTAATTCAGCGCGTGCAGATGCTGCCCGGGCTCGTTTAGAGGACACCGTGATTCGCGCGCCCTTCAGTGGTCGCATTGGGCTGCGCCGAGTGAGTGTGGGTAGTCTGATTAACCCCGGCACCGTCATCACAACCTTAGATGATGCGAGTCTGATCAAAATAGATTTCCCCGTGCCGGAAAGTAACTTAACCGCCTTGCGTGCCGGTTTAGATTTAAGTGCTGAATCTAGCGCATATCCTGGGCGCCGTTTTGCCGGCACGGTAGCGAGTGTTGATTCGCGCATTGATCCGGTGAGTCGGACTGTACTTGTGCGCGCTGAGGTGCCGAACCCTGAGGGGTTGTTGAAGCCCGGGATGTTTTTGAATGTTGAATTAAAGCGTGATCAGCGCACAGCGATCGTCATCTCTGAAGAATCTTTGGTGCCAGATCAAACTCGTCAGTATGTATTTGTCGTCAAAGCCGGGCGCGCTGAAAAGCGAGAGGTGAAAATTGGTGCGCGTCGTCCTGGTAGCGTAGAGATCCTTCAAGGGATCAAGGTCGGTGAACGCATTGTGGTTGAGGGCACAGTTAAACTACGCGATGCAGGTCTGGTGCGAGATCTCGCACAATGATGCTCTCAGATATTTCTATCCGACGCCCTGTTTTTGCGACGGTATTCTCAGTACTGCTGCTGATCTTAGGGTTTATGGCTGCGCTACGTCTGTCTATTCGTGAATACCCGGATGTCAGTCGCTCTGTAGTGAACGTGTCAGTGTTTTATCGTGGCGCCAGTGCAGCCGTCATAGAAAACAGAGTGACACAACTGCTCGAAGATGAAATTTCCGGGATTGAAGGTGTTGAAAAACTTACCTCCTCCAGTCGAGATGAATATTCTCGCGTTAATGTGGAGTTCTCTTTAGAGCGTAATATCGATGCCGCTGCTAGTGATGTCCGCGAGCGAATCTCACGTGTTGTAACTAGGTTGCCTCAAGAAGCAGACTCACCCCAGATCACTAAAGTGGATGATTCTGCTGAACCAATCATTTACGTTAATTTCTCCAGTAGTGGGCGTAATGGCTTAGAGCTCACGGAGTATGTGGAGCAACATATTCTAGATCGCTTTAGTGCTTTGCCAGGAGTTGCCTCAGTGCGCCTTGGCGGGGCAGCTCGCTATGCTATGCGCGTGTGGCTGCGTCGCGAGGCCCTTGCAGCGCGGCAATTGACTGTCACTGATGTTGAAGCTGCACTACGCCGCGAGAACGTTGAGATTCCATCGGGTCGGATTGAGTCTCGTGAGCGTGAGTTTACGCTGCGCACGCGCACTTCAATGGAGAGCGAAGAAGATTTTAGAATGTTGGTAGTGGGTCGCAGCCCCGATGGCTACCTAGTGCGTCTTGGTGATGTTGCAGAAATTCAGCTGGGGGCCGAAGATCAACGTAACATAGCACGCTCCAATGGATTACCGGGTGTAAGTTTAGGCATTGTACCGACTTCAAAAGCCAATGTATTAGATGTGTCTAAGTCTGTTCGGGCCGCCTCAGAATTACTACAAAAAGATCTGCCTAAAGATATTAGTGGCGAAGTAAATCTTGATATGACCGTCTTTGTGGTTGAATCAATGAAAAAAGTTTCTACTGTTTTAGTTGAGACGTTACTCATTGTTTTGGCTGTGATCTTTTTGTTTCTTGGTTCTTTGCGAGCCACCATTATTCCAGCGGTCACTATTCCAGTGTCTATTCTTGCTGCCGCTATGGTTATGGTCTTATTTGGCTATTCCATTAATACTTTGACGTTGCTAGGGGCAGTGTTGGCCATTGGGCTTGTGGTGGATGATGCCATTGTGGTGCTTGAGAATATTGCGCGGCGCATTGAACAAGGCGAGCCCGCACTCTTGGCAGCAGTGAATGGGAGTCGCGAAATTGCATTTGCGGTGATTGCCACGACCTTAGTGCTGATGGCGGTTTTTGTGCCGGTGTCCTATATGCAAGGCACGCTGGGTCGTTTATTTGGTGAGTTTGGTGTGACAGTCGCCGCAGCCGTAGGTTTCTCTGCCCTTGTTGCATTGAGCCTCACGCCCATGATGGCATCAAAACTTTTCTCTAACGGCATTGAGCGTGGCGCCTTTGCACTGGCTTTAGACCGGCTCTTCAAGCAAGCCACTGTCCTTTACAGGACTACCCTACGTTCTGCGATGCACGGCCAACGCCCACTTAAAGTTGTACTGAGCGCTGCTGTGGTGACCGTTGCATTGGTTTTTTTGATGGTAGTGGGTAAACCGTTGCCGTGGCTGAAGCTTCAGCAAGAATTTGCGCCTACGGAAGATCGCGCCATGATCCCCATTATGGTGAGTGCGCCCGAGGGTGCGAGCTTGGCTAATCTTGATCGTTACATTACACAAGTTGAGAGTATTGCTCTGGATGAACTCAAAGCAGGGAATGCAAAGCGAATCATTGTGCGCTCGGGCTCTTGGGGAGGTATGGGCGAAGTGAACACCGGTACCGTCTACATGCCCATGACACTGTGGGATGAACGCAAAGATACGGCACAACAAGTCTCACAGCGCATTCGGCAGCGCACTGCAAATATTACGGGTGTTCGTGTTGTTGTCTTTACGCCGCCTTCTTTAGCGCAAGGGGGCGGCGGCAAACCATTGCAAGTGGTGATGGGGGGTGCGGATTATGAGCATTTGGTGCAGTGGCGCGATAAAGTGATGGAGCGGATCATTCGCGAGAATCCGCGTATCTTAAGTTTAGAATCAGATTATCAAGAACGTAAGCCTCAACTTGAGTTGCGTATTGATCGAAATCGTGCCGCAGATTTAGGCGTTTCTCTGCAGACTATTGGCCGTACCTTAGAAACCATGCTGGGCTCACGCATCGTCACTAGTTTTATGAAAGGCGGCGATGAATACAATGTCATCTTACAAGCCCGCGGTGTAGATCGTGCCTCAGTGGATGATCTGGGTAATCTTTATGTGCGTTCGGATCGTGGTAACACGATGGTGCCACTGTCTGCTTTGGTTACAACTCAAGAGGTTGCCGGTCCTAACTCGCTTAAGCGCTTTGATCGGCTAAGGTCGATTACTTTGAGTGCCAACCTTGCTCCAGGCTATGCCTTAGGGGATGCCCTAAGTTATGTTGAGAGCATAATTCGTAAAGAAGTGCCGACAGGCGTGCAGATTGGGTATAACGGTGAATCACGCGAGTTTAAGCAAGCGGGCAGCAAAATCTGGGTGACTTTCGCATTTGCCTTATTAATTGTTTACTTGGTTCTTGCGGCGCAGTTTGAAAGTTTTATTCATCCACTGATTATTCTTGCGACAGTGCCTTTAGCGATCTCCGGCGCTTTGATTGGTTTGTGGCTTTTTAATGCGTCTATTAATGTCTTTAGTCAGATCGGCGCAATCATGCTCATTGGCATTGCCTGTAAGAACGGTATCTTAATTGTAGAATTTGCTAATCAATTACGTGATCGTGGGGTTGAATACATTGAGGCAGTTATTGAATCCGCTACGGTACGTTTAAGACCGATATTGATGACTAGCCTGTGCACTGCTTTAGGTGCTGTGCCGTTGATGCTCTCCTCCGGTGCTGGAGCTGAGAGTCGAGAGGCTATAGGCTCAGCGGTATTCTTTGGCACGATATTCTCTTTGATCCTGACGCTGTTTGTGGTGCCAGCACTGTATGGTTTGCTAGCCCGAAACAGTACGTCACCGCACTATGTTAGTGATTTAATTGATCGGCTGAAGGAGCGTGTAACCTCATGACACTTACACTCTTGGCTTTGTTAATCACCGGGTTAATGCCTGTAGTGTGCGCCGGTATTTCTAAGTCAGGGTTTAAAGGCTACGACAACCACAATCCACGCCAGTGGTTAGCGCGCCAAGAGGGCTGGCGCGCACGTGCGTACGCAGCGCAGCAAAACTCCTGGGAAGCCTTGGCTTTGTTTGGCGCTGCCTTACTCGGCGCTATTATTGCTGAACTTGACCCCATGTTAATTAATACACTCTCCGGAGTTTTTTTAGTGGCACGCGTAGCCTATTTAGGTTGTTATTTATACGATAAAGCGAGTTTGCGTTCTTTGGTGTGGTTGATTGGTTTTGGCGCCTGTATGGCGCTACTTATCTTGGCCTTGATGAGCCTACATTAAAAATGGACGGCACAGCTTCACCTCGGAGCTCCTCTAATACTTTTAGAAAGTTACAAGCTCAGCTGCGTGGCTGGGTAGGCAAAGCGATACAGGACTACGCCATGATCGCTGAGGGCGATAAGGTCATGGTTTGTCTCTCGGGAGGTAAAGACTCCTACACTATGTTAGAGATTTTGCTCTCGCTCCAGCGCAGCGCACCGGTAAAGTTTGATTTAGTAGCGGTTAATTTAGATCAGAAGCAGCCAAACTATCCTGAACATGTGTTGCCCCAATACCTCACTGCCCTTGGGGTACCTTTTCATATCATTGAGCAAGATACTTATTCGGTGGTTAAGCGTGTCATTCCTGAGGGAAAAACCATGTGTGGTTTGTGCTCGCGTATGCGTCGTGGTGCACTTTACCGTTGGGCGGGCGAGAACGGCGTCACTAAAGTGGCTCTAGGGCACCACCGTGATGACATCGTAGAGACCTTGTTCTTGAATTTATTCTTTGGCGGCAAGTTAAAAGCGATGGCCCCTAAGCTTCGTTCCGAAGATGGTCAGCATGTAGTGATTCGTCCACTTGCCTACGTGCCTGAGCGTGAGATTGCCCGTTATGCCAGAGCGCGTGAGTTTCCAATTATTCCTTGCACTTTGTGTGGCTCTCAAGAGAACGCGCAGCGTCGCACTATTAAAAAAATGATTGCTGAGTGGGAAGTAAATTATCCTGGTCGTACAGAGTCTATTTTTTCTGCTTTATGCAGTGTTGAACCCGGCACCTTAGCGGACAATAAGTTGTTTGATTTCACGAGCCTCGTTGGTGTGAAGGTACCCCAGCTCTGAGAGCGAGACACTTGTGGCCGTTTTGGATCCTGATGATTGAGAGAGTTTCTATGCGTTTAAATATTTTTGTGCTTTCTTTGTTTTTAAGCTTCTTGTGCGTCACCGTTGCCCTTGAAGTCAGCGCGCAGAGCAATACAACACAATTTCCACCCGTGAAGGGTCGTGAAACACTTAACGCCGTATTGTGGATGCAAACATCGGCAGAATATCGAGCCAATGCGCTGCAAGCTTACCGCAGTGCAACAGCACAGTTACCGAGTCTTTTAGCAAAATCTGGGTCTGCTGCTTTTGAGCAAGCCACTACCGATGCCAAGATATTAGCTCGCTTGCCGCCGGCTATTATTCTAGATCTGGATGAGACCGTTTTAGATAATTCCTACCCGCAAGCACGGATAGTTCAAGATGGGGCAGATTTTGAAGAAGTAGTCTGGGGACGCTGGATGCAGGAAGCTACGGCTACTTTAATCCCTGGGGCACGCGAATTTTTACAGGCCGCTGTTGAAGCTGGGATAAATATTTTCTATATTTCAAATCGGTCATGCTCGAGCCTGAGCGATAATTGCATCACCAAAGCCGCTACGCTACGTAATCTCATCAAATTAAAATTACCCTTTGCTGAGGCCCCAGATCATGTTTTGTTGCGCAACGAGCGCCCTGAGTGGGCCACTCGTAGTAAGAGCGCTCGCCGCGCTTGGGTTGCTGAGCGGTATCGCATTGTGGCTTTAGTGGGCGATGATCTACAGGATTTTGTTGATCGCGATATCTATGAGCCGCGTCGTGCAGAGCTTGAAACACGCTTTGGTGTGAGCTGGTTTATTTTGCCTAATGCCATGTATGGTTCTTGGGATAGGGCATTAACGGAAAGTAAAAGTGGTAATGAGGCGCTAAGTCAAAAGTATCAACAATTACAAACAAGTCCCACCCGCTAGCGCGATATCGACCCATACTAAGTGATGATCGGAGGCAATTTTTTCATTATTTTTAGGCCAATACACGCCCGAATCGCAAATTGTGATCTGGGTTGAGGGGAGTACGTAATCTACCCGTAGATTACCGGGGGCATCGACTCCGCGATCATTAAAATCTGATGTATCAAATTTTGGCAATCCTTGGTGCATCGCATTGGCACCTCCTTGTTGTGCACTGAATTGCGCGCCCCCCTGACTACTCGGCGTGAACGCGCCAAAGGCTCCCTCTCTATTCACGCGTGGGTGATCGAGTAATTGTCGAATAGCATACTTAAAACTACCGCCATCAAAAGGGTCCGCATTCAGATCCCCAGCAATGACAAATAAGTCATCAGAGGCGAGCCCCCCTTGCTTACCTTGATCATCGATGAGATATCCGGCACGCTTAGGGTCAATGTAATCCGCCCATAAACGAATTTCATCATGGTTGCGGCGTCCATTACGGTCTTCCGGCCCATCAAAACTTGGCGGGGTCGGGTGACTAACTAAGAAATGTAGGATCTGAGTGCCCGCAGAGGTTTCTAATTTTAAGGGTAAATCCCAATGGCTCTTAGATGAGAGTGGTAGCTCCTGTAACGCTAGAGCAGAATAATAATCTTTGGGAGTTACTGCGCCGGGCATCGCCGACCATTTGAAGTTTTTCAAGCTGCGCACTGTGTTGTGATCAATGGGTAAGTTGGAGTACACGATCAGCCCATATTGTCCGGGAAATAAACCAAACCCTAGCGCATCATTAGGCCCGCCCACGCGACCGTCATTATTTAAATCTAACCCGCTAGGTACGCCGGTGTTCACAGCCGCGCTGTAGTGCTCTTTATAATTAATGGGCTCAGTATCACCCTGTGCAATGGCCAAATAGTTTTTTGCAAAGAGCACGTCCGAGATACCTTGCGGGTCATAATCAAATTCATTGATGAGTAAGACATCAGGGCGTACGCGCTGAATAATTTGGGCTATGGCACGTGCTTGGGTATTGAAAGGAGTGCTTAAGTCAAATTTCAACTGTCCAGCAGTGCTTCGATTTAAGCTTGCGTTAAATGTGGCAATACGTAGAGTCGTCCCATGCGCTGCTTGAGCTTCGGCGCAGCATGCGCTGAGCAAAGCAATGACTATCCATAAAGCCTGCGACAAAAAAAAGGGGCGACATCTGTCGCCCCTTTTTAAATACGTCACTAGGGGATTCCTGGATCCGTGACCAACTTACAGTTGTAACTGGAAGGTTAGGCTGACAGTACGAGGTGAACCAATACCGTAAAACGGAGCTGAGCCGGTAAAGCCGTTTTGAGTTAAAGCATTATTGGTCGAAGAGATTGAGGCGAAGTACTGTTCATCGAACAAATTGCTCATGTTCAGTTGCACAGTGGCCATCTTCACACCCGTCATATCAAAGGTGTAGCGCGCATCTAGATCGAACACCTTGTAGGCATTGGTCGAAGCGTCGTTTGTGTCAGTGGAGAAACGCTTGCCGACAAACTTGCCCTGTAGACCTACACTAAAGTTCTCGATCGGACGCGCTTCAATGCGACCACCATAGCTCGTAGAGGGTGTCTCAACTAAGCGCTTGCCTGCAGTGGCTAGCGCCACAGTGGAGGAGACCTGGAGGTCGCGCAATAGCTCAGTTTTCACATTAGAAGCCGAAGCATTCACGCTGAGCCATTCGAGTGCTTGCCAACCCACTTGCAAGTCTACGCCTTGGAGATCGACATCACCGATGTTGCGATCAATGCTGAAACCTAAGTCCGCGTCAAAAGAAGACACAATGCGGTTTTTGTACTTGGATTTCCAGGCGGCGATGTTGGCGAGCAAGGTCGGTGATTTGTAGCGCCAGCCAATATCATAAGAAGCGGTCTTCTCAGGGTCTGGATTTACGCGAGCCAAAGTATTGTTGGCCAAACGCTTTAAGCCGTAGAGGCTGTCCGTACGCGGTGCCGAGAGGCCGCCGGAGTAGGACGTGTAGACCGTTTGGTCATTCGTAATGGCGTAGGAGGCGCCGAGATTAGGCAGAATTTCGTCAAACTTTGCAGTGGCTGCAAAGGGTGCAATGTACTCTACAGCTGTGGCAGAGTTTACAAATACCACGTTACCACTAGCGCGTGTGGCTACGGGAGTTTGTGTAGTGCATAGCACGTTGGTTGAAGCGTTTTGCGTATAGCAATATTGGTTCAGTTTGCGAGTGAAGAATGGTGCGCGAATGCCTAAGTTCAAGGAAAGCTTTTCTTCTAAGAACTTGCCTCGATAGTCAGCAGCAAACTGATTCAACTGAGCGATCGAATAACGATCACGACCACGAAAGAAAGAACCATCTGCTGTCTTTACCTTCTCGCCTTGACGACCACCAAAGACGTTTAAAGGGTTGCCGTTCGCATCAAGATAGCCCCAAGCAGCGGTTTGGCGATGCTGACCGTAGTCCAGTGTATAAGCCAGACGAGCGCGTTGGTTCGGGGCAAAGTCCCATAGCAGCGAGGCGTTCACACCGTACCGCTTGGTGTTGGTGTTACTCGGTGCGTAGAAACGCACGGTGTCGAGCGTATCGCCGTCGCCGTTAAGGTCAAATGCAGTCAAAGCCGTATTACCAATGATGCGTTTATCAGCACTGGAAGCGGAGGTAGTTTCGCTCGCTGTCGCGGAACCACCGCCATTAGCGAGCACATACTGGAATGAAGGATCCACTGTTAAACGAACGCCCTCGGCGATATGCCACAAAGAATTGATACGAATGTTGCCCGTATCTGAAGGGTTAATACGCAGGCCATAATAGTTCGTGCAAGAGCCCGAATTTAATACGTTGTCTGTGTTGGCTAACGTGGCAGTGCTCGCAATCGCAGTGGAATTATCATTATCTGCCACCCCTTTGCTTGGGGTAGGACGAATGCACAGCGGGGTGTTGTCGTATCCGCGACCGTAAGCGGCCCAGTTGGCCTCTGAGGTCGTGCGGTAGAAGTTATTGCGATTGCGATTAAAGTGCATCGCTACTGCGATGAAATCCTTGTTCGCCATTTCTTGATACACGCGCGCATTGAATTGGCGCTTGTAAATTTCCCCTGGGCCTTTGAACTTATCGTTCGTGGCAGAAGAGGCTGAAATATAAGCGCGTGTACCGAAGGGACCCAATGAGCCGGTATCTAACATTCCGAACATGCGAAGGAAGGCTAATTCACCTGAAGAGAGAGCCACAATGCCCCCCATATCTTTGGCAGGCTTGCGGGTACGCGAATTGATTGTGCCGCCTGTGGCTGAAGCCGTTGGGCTGTCCACATCAGTTGTGCCGAGGTTCACATCCACTGACTCAATAAGTTCTGGATCGATCTGTTGGTTTGAGTAAATCGCATAGTTACCCGTGTCATTTAAAGGGATACCATCGAAGGTTAAGGAAATTCGATTGCCATCAAAGCTGCGCAGGCGCAAATTGCCACCCGATGAGCCGTAAGGATCGTTATTGGTGAAATTCAACCCTGGGACTTGGTTCAGGGATTCGAGGAACGTCTGGCCTGGGGTAAATTTCTGTAAAAACTCCCCGGTAATGGTGACGCGTGTTTTCTCAGCCGTTTGTTCGGTGACACCCCCGATTTGACCTACTCGGCGGCCAGTAACTACCACTTCTTGCA